>NZ_CAXUBQ010000002.1:0-42727 GCF_964249465.1 Ruminococcus sp. Marseille-P328
GATTCCCGAGTGGCCAAAGGGGACAGACTGTAAATCTGCTGGCGATGCCTTCGAAGGTTCGAATCCTTCTCCATCCATTTGATGAATATAATTCATCTGTTGTAGCCAGTGGTTACGTGCCGATGTGGCTCAATTGGCAGAGCAGCTGATTTGTAATCAGCAGGTTATCGGTTCGAGTCCGATCATCGGCTTTTGGTTTTAAAAGAATATATCGCGGGATGGAGCAGTCTGGAAGCTCGTCGGGCTCATAACCCGAAGGTCATAGGTTCAAATCCTATTCCCGCTACTTATGCCCAGATAGCTCAGTTGGTAGAGCAGAGGACTGAAAATCCTCGTGTCGCTGGTTCGATTCCGGCTCTGGGCATTTTAAATGCCGAAGGTTGTTTAGAAAAAAACTTGGCGTTTAAGATGTGAAATATATGACAAATTTAATATGGAGCATTAGCTCAGTTGGTAGAGCACTTGACTTTTAATCAAGTTGTCCGGGGTTCGAATCCCCGATGCTTCACTTCAAGAAATGCCGGAAATCCTTTGTTTATGAGGGTTTCCGGTCTTTTTATATTTTCTTATAATTCTCAAACACGCTCTAATTAATCCCAAGCATATGTCCCATTTGTATCCCATTGAAAATAAGATGTCTCAGATATGTCTCATATAATAGTAAAAATCCACGCTTTAATTTTGAAATTTTCTTAAGGCCAAAAATTTGATTACTGAGAAAATTAGTGATTTTAAAGCGTGGATTTTCATTATTTAGAAGTTATTTAGAGAATTATTGGTTTATTGTTCACTGGTAATGTTCTGTAAGGTATTTTTGTGAACGGAGTAAACAGTAATTATTATGGGCGCACGATAGTTCCTGCGCTTTCCATAATTTCTACAATTTCGTACATATTAGTAACGCCACCAACTGCCAGTTTTTCTTTTAAACCATAGAAATCAAGGCAGGTACCGCAGGTGAGAATCTTTACACCCTCGGCTTCCAAAGATTTCAGATCTTCCAGGGAATCGGAGTCTTCGCAGGTAAGGGATGCTCCGGAGTTGTAGCACAGAATGATCTCTGGGAGCTGATCCTGTTTGGTGAGAGCGAAAATGAAGGATTTCATAAGAATCTTTCCAAGCTGTTCTTCACCATTTCCCATGGTATTGGCGGAAAGGACGGCTACAAGACCATGTTTTTTGGAATCCGGGGTGCAGGCGGGAACGGCAGATTCAGCTGCTGGTGTTGAGGTTGTGCTGTTTTCCGGAATCTGGAAGGTTACGGTGAAATCTTTCTCTGTTTTTTTCTCAGAAGAGACTGTAAAGCCTTTGCTGTTGCCAAATTTGGTAAGGTTCTGGACGGCAATTTCATTGTCAACGAGAATGATAAGGGTGCCGCCATTTGTCATTTCTTCGGATTCTTTCTTTGCGTTTACAACTGGGAGTGGGCAGGCCATTCCTCTTGCATCAAATGTTTTGGTTTCCATGTGTAATTCCTCCTACTATCTATATTGTATTTTTTGAATTGATATTTTTTAACAGACTCTATAATACAGCATATATTAAGTAATGGATACTCTGACACAGTAAATTTTTAATATATTGCGTGAGTAATGCTGAAAATTAATTTGTACTGCATTAGAGCCTGTTTGAAAAATCATTCCCGCAATCTGCACATCCCACTTTGCGGTATATTTCGCCCGAATTCAGTTGCCGTAGCCCGCTACGGCGCCCTCATCCGGGCGAAATCTCCCACAAATTGTGACGCACATCTTGCAGAAAGCCTTTTTCAGACACGCTCTAGAGCCTGTTTAATAATTAAATTATACACTCATATATGCCCTCTGGATCCAGGTCTTGCTCCTGAAGTAGTTTCTCAAGGGCAGTGCGGCTTGTGGGGGGCGCACACCAGGAAAGTCCGCAGCTGGCAGAGATACTTCTTGGAACCGGAATCAGTCTTCCTGGAGCACCAGTGGCTTTGCAGGATTTCTCCATGGCGATGGCGTCGGTGGTGCAGCGAAAGGTGATGATTAAGCGTTTTTCCTGGGAAATCATGGGGTACCTCCTGATTGACCGCATATTTGGTCGAAAAAAATTTTATTGCTATTAAAGTGCGATATATGGTGCATTACAAACTTTCTGTAGAATAGGAAGTGGTCGTTATTTCACTGGGTTCTGCTGAAAGTTCTCTGCAATCTGATTCATTTAAGGATGAAACTGATCCCTGTTCCGGAGCCACTTCAGCAGGTGTCACCAGATACCCATGCGAAACCGGTTCAATAGTCTGTTCCATTACCCTGTGAAGGAGCTCCAGGCCGCCTGTTCCCTTGAAGGCTCCATAGAGAAAGTTGTTGGAGATTTCTTCGGTGATGGATTCCAGACCTTCCATGATCATGCCTTTGCCTGGTGTTTCGTACCAGCGGATGAGAATTTCATCTTCAGGCAGGAAGAAAATGTTGATTTTTCTTCGAACACATTCTTCAAGGAAAGTGAAGTCCAGCTTTAGGACGGCGGTTCCGTTTTCATCTGTAGTGAAATCTCCGGAGGCTGCAATCAGATAGCTTTCCTCGTGGAGGGTAAGCCAGGATTCTTTGAATTTTCCAAGTCCGGTCGGGATGCTGTGCCATTCGCCGGATTCCAGAAAGTTTACGGAGAAATTGCCTTTTTCACAGGCGAATGAAATCTTTTGCACACCTTCCGTCATATTATTGTGGAAAATCTGGATAAACAGCGGGAAAAGACCAATGCTCTGTGGAGAAAGTTCAAAAATTTTGCCATCAAGCTGTTGGGTGAACTGGTAAGGATTCGGTTCAGGAAGTCCTTTCACGTAATTCCAGGTATTCGGTCTGGTGTTAGTACTGTGGCGGAGCCCAGATGGATTTTTTTTCCAGCCGCCTTTTCGGAGGGCTGGAAGTGTCTGAGGCGCGTGAGTGCCGTTTTCAAGCTCGGCAGTCAGGCGGTTCAGGAGTGTCTGGGCACATGGGTTTTCAGGCAGAATATCTGCAGGATGAAAGTTGCGCGGAAAATGCTTGCGGATAATGTTCAGCATGACGCAGTTCTGGAAAAGTTCGTTATTTCCGGCGTTTGTGACGACTACCATGTTCATGTCAGGGTAAACGATTACATTCTGACCAAGCATTCCATTGAATTCAAAGCTGCCCGGGCGAGCTTCCATCCAC
Source organism: Ruminococcus sp. Marseille-P328 (assembly GCF_964249465.1). NCBI lineage: Bacteria > Bacillati > Bacillota > Clostridia > Eubacteriales > Oscillospiraceae > Ruminococcus > Ruminococcus sp. Marseille-P328. Next base: position 3,159 of record NZ_CAXUBQ010000002.1, read on the forward strand.
AGCTGGTAGCCATAGCCGAAAGTACCTTCAATGCTTTCCTTATGCTTGGCGGTGGAGACTTCAACCCAGAATTCCGGGATAATCTGTTGACCGTTCCATTTACCTTTTTGTAGATAAAGCTGACCTAATTTTGCCATGTCTTCGGTGCAGAGGAAAAGTCCCCAGCCGCCTTTGGTAATGCCCTTAGGGCAGGTTTCCCAGAAATAGCGGGTGATTCCAAGGGGAGCGAAAAGCCGTGGTTCCAGATACTCGGTAAGTGACTGACCGGTGCGTTCCGTGACGATGGCGGACAGAACGTAGGTATTCAGGCTGTTGTACTGGAAATTTTCCCCGGGGGTGCCGCTGATGGAAGAATTCAGGTAGCTGGTGAGCCAGTCGTTTCCAGAGACGATCCCAGATTCGTTGAAAGTGACGCCGCTGGTCATTGTGAGAAGATTTTCTACAGTGACTTTAGGGCGGAAAATCTTGTTAAAGGTGTTCAGCTTTTTCTGAAAAATGTCGTAAATGTTCTCGTCCAGAGAAAGCTTGCCTTCCTCAACCAGAAGACCAATTGCCATGCCGGTGATGCTTTTGCACATGGAATGGGTCACGTGCCAGATTCGGCTGCGGTAGGGGGCGAAATTAGCCTCGCAGATGACCTTTCCATTTCGGAGAACCATGAAATGGTGCATGTCTGTATAGTGTGAAGTGTCCAGATCCCGCAGCAAGTCGGCCAGCATGTCAGAGGAAATACCCTGGCTCTCCGGCGTGGCGCGGGGAAATGGCTGCTCGTATGGTTTGTCAAATGGAAATTTAGGCTTTTGCGGGAAGAAATCTACCCGGCTGGCTCCGTCCGTTTTTCCCAGAATAATGTTTGTAATCAGTTCTGCAACTGCAATCTGTTCTTTTGCCATAAGGTGCTCCTTTCTTTGGGAAAGCGGTAAAAGTTGTTGTTAGGGTTATTGTAGCAGTGGGGGACAAGTGTGTCAATAAGGGGTGAAATGGGGAAAATTTATAAAAAATGGTTCTATGGGTTGTATTGGCAGACATAAATATTACTAGTACATCGAAAATTAAGTATCTGCTATATTGACGCAGCAGATGAAAAATCAGACAAGTCAATATGGCAGTTACTTAATATTTGATGTACTAGACCCTGCACAATCACGAAAAGTGCGCAGTTCGCTGAGATGTTTTTTCAGGCATATTCTGGCGGCTGTTTGCTGTGAGCTGTCCGTGCAGTCTGCCGGAGGCAGAAAAAGTGCCCGAAATGGTACAAAGTTAATTGCATTAGGAGACAGCAGCGGTGATAAGCTTTTGGATTTTGGACAGGCATGACAAGAAGGAGGGCCTTTATGAGATTATTGAAAAAATATTTCAACCGGGAAAATAAATTCAGTTTGAAAGAACGTTTCAATATGGTGATGACCGTGGTGACTTGCTTTTTCATGGGAGTGATGAGTGAAAATGGACGGGGTATGCAGGGAATAAAGGGACTGATTGATGGAATCGGCGGACTGGCTGTAAGGATGAATGGATGGCTGAGTGTGGTGACTGGCTGGGAGCTGGGCGCGCATGAAGCTTATGAGATATATGAAAAAGGTATAGTGGGAAGATTTTTCCAGGGAAAGATGCTGGAAGGAATAGATGTGGTGAAGCGTGGACAGGCTTTAGTGGAAAGGGCTGGGCTGCGAGGAAGAAGGGGAAATCGGATACGGGATGTTTCACATGAGAAAGGACTGCCTTGCATGGAACGATGGGGGTGCAGAGGCAGTCCGTAGAGGCATAATCGGTTGATTTAATGTAACTATGAAACCTATATTGTCAGGTGGATATGTAATGGTTGGCTCTGTATATAAATACAGTGAAGCATGGTTGGAATGGCTTAAAATCTGAACCGGCAATATTTGAAAAATTAATTGGTAACTGTGAACTATGTTCACGAAAACATCTCGCGGTATAGCATCTGCGGAATAGTTACATTAATTGTTAAAATGAACTGTAATCGGACAGATTTCGCTGTTGGTGCCGACTCTCATGTTCGGACCCCAGATCCCGGCCCCGGAAGTGACAATGTTGTGCATAGTTCCTTTTCGAAGGTAGCCACAGGAATTTTCCCAGAATAGATGGATAATCAGGTTTCCGGGAAAAATCTGGCCGTCATGGGTGTGACCACAAAGGTCAAGGTCAACACCGGCAGCAGCTGTCTTGTCCAATTCTTTTGGCTGATGGTCAATGAAAATAATTGGTTTTCCCTGGTCCAGCGATTCGGTAAGCTGGGACGGAGTGGCTCTGGAGCCTTCTACTTTTTCACAGCGGGAGGCATCCCGGCGGCCGACAATATAAAATTTGTTGTCGATCAGAACAGCTTCATCGTCTAGCAGGTGGATTCCTGCGTCTGTAAGAAATTCTTCCATTCTGGGATCGTTGTAGTTATCTTCTGTTCCGTTGAAGGTGAAACCTGCCAGGATTGGTTCGTTCAGGTCGTGATTGCCCCAGCAGGCGTAAACTCCATATTTGGACTTAATTCCTTTTAAAATTTCTTTTAATTTATCTGGTTTGGAAATGGCGTCATATTCATTATCGAAAATATCACCTGCGATACAGACTACATCTGGATTTTCAGTATTGATCTTTTTCACAATTCGTTTTGCCTGGGCGGTTCCCATGCTGTAGCCGAAATGGGTATCAGCGAGAAGGACTATTTTCAGGGAATCCATGCCGTCAACTGTTTTTTCAACGTTTATCTCATAAGGTGTAGTTTTCACATGGGTTACATGAAGGATTCCGTAAACACTGAGGCTGATGATCAGTATGGTGCAGATCAGGCCTGTGATGACGAAAGTGCTGCGGTGCCCGATAAACGGGGCATGGAATATGTATTTCAGTATCAGACGGCCAAAATCAACGACAGCGATTACCAGCAGAATATAGATGAAAGTTCCGAGAAAATAGTTACCTGTATGCTTGAGAATACGGTGCAGGTTGGCCGGCTTTTTGATGAGAAAGCCGGTGAGCAGGGCTGTTGCTAATATTATGTAAACTCCTATAAAGGAAGCGCGAAATGCCATTGTCTGAAAAAGTCTGTGACAGGCGCCCATCCATCGTATCATCCAACGGACAACGTATGCATTGATCAGGATGTATAGGGGTGCGAGAAAGAGTGCGGCCATGAAAAACCTCCGTTATATTTACTTTGAAAATTAGCAGTTACACGCTTTGTTACCGTGTCTGCGCAACAATGGGTACAGTATACTACGGTTAATAAGTTTTTGCAATTGTGCATATAATAAGGAGAAATGAGATAGACAGGAGAGCTGTTGCTTATGCGGGCAAAGCGAGAAAGATTCCTGAAACCTGGAACATCAGGTATGTCAATTATTTTTAAGCAATGGCAAAGGGCAGGAAATATATGAGAAAATGGTTTCGGAGCTTTTATTCTTCAGGGCTGTTTATTCCATTCATTTTATTACTACCGTATATGTGTACAATTGCCTTGAATGGGGCTGATAAAGCACTTTTACTGCATTCTCCGGGGGTGGAGGATATGGTTCCGCTGATGTTGATGGTACAGATGAAAGGGGATTATGCGGAGGAAGCGGTGAAAGCTCAGGCGGTGATTGCAAGGTCGGAGGTGTACAGGCGGCTGGAGGAGGGGGAAAGTGAAGGAGAAATTCTGGATGAAGTAAGTGAAAGTATCGCAGGGAAAAACAGGGAAAGAAGAGTTGAGCAAATGACAGCTGCGACAGAAGATGAAGAGGTGTTATCTTTCCGAATAGCAGAATTAAATAGTGGCAGGAGTTTTGTTGTTGGGTATGGAGGTGTCTGGAAATTACCGAGTGCGGTGGATAAGCTGCAGCAGTATGGAGCAGCGGCAGAGGCAACAGTCGGGCAGGTTCTTACATATAATGGAAAGCTGAAATTAGTTCCCTATCATGAGATCAGCAGCGGTAAAACCAGGGATGGGAAAGAGGTTTTTCACAGTGCAGATTATGGCTATCTGAAATCAGTGGAAAGTAGTCAGGACAGGGAGGCACCAGATTATGTAAACAGTACATATGTGCCTGCCAGTCAGCTTCCTGCGAAGCTGGTGGTCAAAAAGCGAGATAGTGCCGGTTATGTGACTGCGCTGACAACTGATGGAAACTGGCTTGAGGGTGAGACTTTTCGCCAGGGCATGCATCTGGCTTCCGCAGATTTTTCAGTGCAGAAAGTAGGAAAAATGGTGCGCTTTTTATGCAAAGGAAAAGGACATGGAATTGGATTTTCCCAGTATGGGGGGAATGAGATGGCGAAGAAAGGGAGTAGCTGGGAGGAGATATTGGAGACATATTTTCCGGAGATGGAGGTTGAGGCAGTGATGGAGATGGAGAGGTGAAAAATGTTGCTGAAAATCGAAAAATTACTTTTATTATAAAAGTTTTATAAAACCCCTTGAATTTTTCAAAAAAAGTGTTATAGTATAACACATACTTGATGACGTAGTAATTAAAACTACATGATGAAGTTTGCAAAAACATTGCAGATCAGGGATCAAACTGATTGCTTGCAAAGTTGCTTTGGAAAAGTTCTAGGAGGTGCTATCATGAAATTTAAATTAAAAGATCCGGGAAGTGCGATTACACATGGGATTGCTTTTCTTCTGGCAGCAGTGGGAGCAGCGCCTTTATTGATTCGCTCGTCAGAGTGGAGCGATCATATTCATATCGTGGCACTGGGAGTGTTTATTCTTACGATGATGCTGCTTTATGCGGCAAGTACTCTTTATCATTCCGTTGATTCTACGGCGAAGGTGAACCGCAGACTGAAGAAGCTGGATCATATGATGATCTTTGTAATGATCGCTGGAAGCTATACGCCGGTGTGCCTGATTGTTCTTCATAACAAGATTGGATATATACTTTGCGCACTTGTGTGGGCGACAGCAATTCTGGGAATTGTATTTAAGGCATTCTGGGTGACTTGTCCGAAATGGATTTCTTCTGTGCTGTATATTGGAATGGGCTGGTTGTGTGTGCTTGCGTTCATGCCAATTATTCATGCATTGCCTAAGGCTGGATTTGGCTGGCTGCTGGCGGGAGGGATTATTTATACGATTGGCGGTGTGATCTATGCACTGAAGCTTCCCATCTTTAATGCGAAACATAAGAATTTTGGGTCACATGAGATTTTCCACGTATTTATTATGCTGGGAAGCGCGTGTCATTTTATTGTGATGTATTGTTTTGTGGCGAATATGCCGATTTGATGATATGGTAAGGTAAAATATTTTAGACAAGTTTTTTAATAACTTTTAATATTTAGAGGGAACTGTGACCTCCTTTAAAATTCCATCAGGGCTAATTTTTTCGCCCGGGTTAATTGTTTGATTGCATATTCCCGGCTCATGGCTTCTTCTTTGGTGGCGTAGCCTTCGTAGTAGACAAGAGTTACCGGACGTTTGGTTTTGGTGTATTTGGCTCCGTTTTTGCCGCTGTTGTGGGCTTTCAGGCGCTTTTCCAGACAGTTTGTCCATCCGGTGTAAAGAGTACCGTCGGCACACTGGACGATGTAGGTGTAATTCATGGGGCTCCTTTTTGGGGTGTAAGGTGAAAGTTCTTAATGTTTTACTATGAAAGTCCCGGACGGCAGCCAAGAATGAGCCATGCTTGCATGAGCGAATTATTGGATATCGGACGGGCTAGAGCGTATGAGTAAGTAGGGTGATAGCCCGGATTACGAATGCGGTCGGCAGCTGTGGGAGCGCTATAGGCGCGGAACAGCTGACTTTCATATATGGTGATGTCGCCAACAGGCGACATGTCCGTTTAGGAATTAAATAAATATTTATGTAAAGGAGTATCGTCATGCTGTTAACTGGCTGACAATGCTCCTTATTTTTATAAAAAGCAATCGGTAAGCTGGTATATTATTTGCAGTCCAAAAGAATACTATAGCGTGTCAGAATGGCTACCATGGCGGGTTCCGGGCTCTTAGCTGCCTGGAAGGACTGGAAAAAGCAGGTAGGATTTAGGTACCGACTGCGGATTTTCCCACCTGCTTTATTATACGTTGTTTTTTTACTTTTGTGAATGTTGATATTTCATGGACTGAATTTTTTTTACGGCAGATACGTGATCGGGTCGATTGGTTCTCCGTCTTTTTTCATGGCGAAGTACAGGTTACTGCCTTCTTCGCTGTAATAAATGGTAGGAGCTGCGACATAGCCTATGATGGAACCTTTGGTGACGGTATCGCCTTCAGCAACGTCCAGATCAGTAAGCTGACCATAGATTGCCTGGTAGCCGTTTCCAAGCTCCATGGTGACGGTAGTGCCAGTTTGGGCATTATTTTCAATCGAATATACGGTTCCGTTTACTGCGGAAACTACAGGGGCACCTTCCACTGCTTGTACGGAAATCGCAGGGCTCAGTTTATACTGATCCAGAGTTGGGAAGTAAACACTCTGATCCATGCTGTAATCAATGAGAACATGTCCGTTTACCGGCCACTCCATTAATGTATCTTCCGAGAAGTTGATTTCCGGTCCTTTGTGCAGGGAGATCTGGGCGTTTACGCTGGTACTTTCTCCAATGTCAGAGGAGCTGGAAATATCAGCGGTATTGTTAATGTCAGCAGAATTGGTTAAGTCCACGGTATTGTCAAGGCTTGCCATGTCTGTTGCGGATGAATTATCTGATTCGTTTATCAAAGACTCACTGTCTAGGATTCCGGTATCGGAAATTCCGTCCAAATCTGCTTCTACCATGTTAGTACCTGCTTCTGCAAGGGACGAATCATCAGTTGAGTTGGCTCCATCTGCTTTGGCAGTGTCATTTTCCTTGGTGCTTTCCAATGGAAGCACTTCCTGAATATGTTCTGGTTTGTTTGCAACCTGGTAAGCGGTCACTCCGAGAACTGCCATAACTGCAAGGAGAGCGCCGTTGAAAATAAATTTTGCTGTTCTGTTTTTCCTCATATTCTTTTCACCTCTACATACATTCTGTTCACAGCTGTTGTACCTGTCTGTATTTATAGGGTGTCCAGAAAATTGGAGGTTATTCATTAATTCATGAAAATGAGAAAATTTAAATTGGTGGCACTTATATAAGCGGCATGGTATAATAGGGGAAAACATGTGCGGTGCTGTGAAAAATAAATGATGTCGGCAGCTGTGGGAGCGCCATAGGCGCGGAACAGCTGACTTTCATATATGGTGATGTCGCCGACAGGCGACATGTCCGTTAAAAAATAATTTACAGGGGGTAACTTGTGGTGAAGATTACAGAGGAGCTTTTGCAGAAAGCTGATCAGATTCCGAATTTCTCAGATGGCGTTATTATGCCGGATGGGGATTACAGATTGATTGAGGAGAAGGGCCATCTTCAGACCATGATGGCGCTTTTGCCATATCCGGAGAAGGAGATTTGGAAGATGATCCCGGAGAATGATTCGGCACTGTTCTGGATGATCGAGAAGACAGGATGTGTGCTTACAGATTATAATTCAACTGTGGGTATGGTGATGACGCGGTCGCAGAAGGAGGTTTTTGATGCACTGGTTGCCCGTGGGATTATTTCGCCGGAGTATTTTGATATTACCAGGCAGAGGCAGAAGATGCGGGATCAGGGCAAGCAGGGTAGCACTGTATCTGAAGAGAAAACAGAACAGGATTGTTGAGGTATATAAATTCGAAAACTGCTGTACCATTTAATGGACTTTGAAGAGGGGTTAAATGGATACAGCAGTTTTTTAGTTTCTGTTCACTGGCAGATTGCGGGAATAATTTTTCAAACAGGTTCTATCGAGACGTTGACTGCAGCGATAACAAAATTATTGTTCCATCTGCCGTCCAAGAAACCCGGCAGCGGTCTGCGCCAGAAGCTTTTCGCTGGCGCCGGGAATGTCTTTGTCGGTTTTTCCCATGAGGATGACACTGCCGATAGCATCTCCGGCGGCTATGATGGGCTGGATAACCTGGGATGTGGATGGAGCTGGCTGTTCATCCACCACAGGGACTTTGCCACGGTCTTTGGCACTAAGACATTTGGCTTCTCTGTCATTGATAACAGCTTCCAGCTGGCTGCTGATCAATTTTCCAATGAATTCCTTACTTCCCGGACCGGCAGCAGCTACTACCTGGTCGTGGTCGGTGATGCAGGAAAGCATGCCGGTGGAATGGGAGAGGGACTCGGCGTATTCTTTTGCAAAAAGGCTAAGCTCTCCGATTGGGGAGTATTTTTTCAGAATGATTTCACCTTCACGGTCGGTAAAAATTTCAAGTGGGGTACCTTCTTTGATTCGCAGGGTCCGACGGATTTCTTTTGGGATGACCACCCGGCCCAGATCATCTATTCTTCTTACGATTCCTGTGGCTTTCATTTATCTGTTCCTCCTGTACTTTATGATGCAATTGTGGGAAACAATTGACTTTTTTTAAACACACTATAGAGCTTGTTTGTTTTGTGGGTTTCCATATTTTGTAGTGTATGGATAGTATGTGAAAATATGGGGGAATTATGCGCACGAGATGAGGTAATTTTTTGGCTCGTGACAATAAGAAGTTATCATATTCAACAGTTTTTGAAAGGCAATTAGGCGAGTATGACTGGTTTACATAACAAAAAAATCTTATGAGTTGCCGGCCTGGTTGTGAACGCTACTTCTTGTGCTTGTCACAAGAAGGTTCGTCTTTTTGTGCATCGCAAAGCGCATTACTGTGAATGGAGTGAACAGTAACCGAACGGTAATTTCGGAGAAAATTCATGCAAATTATGTATGGTTTACATATGAAAATTATGATAAAATATATTTATGAAGAAAAAAAAGCTTGTTTTTTTAGCGTTTGCAACCATTGCGATTGCATTATTGCTTGAAGCCGGAATTTTAAAGTATGTCAATGACAGTAATACATACAGGATGTCAAAAATACTGCTGGATCGTGTTATCACCGTGCTCAATAAAAATGATGATAGTGAAAATGGACTCATCGAATCGCTAAAGGACGATTATATAGTAAGAGCAAAGGCTGTATCCTATATTATAGATGCAAAACCACAGGTGGAATATGATGTAGAAGAATTGCAGAAAATAGCAGATTTGATATTAGTAGACGAAATTCATCTGTTTGATAAAAACGGATATATCTACAGTGGTACTTTGCCTAAATACTATGGCTTCAGTTTTGACTCCGGAGAGCAGATGGAATATTTTAAGCCTATGCTTACAGATAAAAAGCTTACCATGTGTCAGGATGTTACTCCGAATACCGCTGAAGGAAAGGAACTGATGTATGCCATTACATGGAACGAAGCCGGTACCAGAATGATCCAGATCGGCATCGAACCAAAGCGTCTGCTTAAAGAACTAAAGCAAAACGAAATCTCCGCTGTAGTAAGTGATATGCCTGTTTATAAGGGAATCGAAATTTTCGTGGCAGACTCCCAGACCAAAATTGTAAAAGGTGCTACGGATTCCAGACAGATAGGCGTGAAACTGGAAGGGCTTGTTGTATCATCTGATAAAAAAAGCGGCGAGACAGATGTCCGACTCATAAGGATAGGTGGAAAACGCTGCAAATGTTTACTCAGTCAGTATGATGACTATATTGTAGCTGTAACTATAGACAGTTCCTTTTATCGGCAAGGAAATATTTTTGCGGTTCTCATAGTTGGCGTGTATCTTGTATTGGCTTCCTGCTGTATGTTCTACATGCTTTCAAGAGTTATGAAAGAAAAATATGAAAAAGAAAAACTGCTGTACATATCAAACACAGATGAACTTACAAGATGCTTTAACCGATATGCATACGAAGAAAGGATAAACAACCTTGATCTCCGCGAGGAATGGATATATATTTCCATGGATCTTAATAACCTGAAACATACAAATGATTCTCTTGGACATGCTGCAGGCGATGAACTTATATGTGCAGCGGCCAATTGTATGAGGGAAAGTTTTGGAAAGTATGGAAATGTCTACAGAATCGGAGGAGATGAGTTTGTTGTGATCATCACCGGAAATACAAAGGAATTTCAAAGCATAATAGAAAGCTTTGACCGGCGTGTTGCACAGTGGCATGGGAAACTGGTGGATTCTATGACAATCTCATGGGGATATGTTTTCAGTTCTGAGAAAGAATGGGATAACATCTATGACATTGCCAAAGAAGCAGATGAAAGAATGTATAAGAACAAGGAACGCTATTACCAGGAAAGCAAAATAGTCAGACGAAGGTAACAGATTGCGTTTTCCTTATATTTTCAAATATTCTAAATACAACAGAGTTGATTGAAATTCTTTTGGAATAACAAGAACCAGGATGAGACTTGTGCTCAGCCTGGTTCTTAGATTTTTTCGCTTTTTATTCCTGACCGCCCCAGAAATCCACGGGCTCGTAGTCCTGTAATTTCGCAAGGAACCCCTTCTGCTGAAGTTCTTCCTGAATGGCATCCAGAATTTCTTCGCTTTCGGCGTCGATGGTGTGATAGTGGTAGCCGGAGGTTACATTTTTCAGAAGGCTGGATTTGCCAGTGCTGATTTCCTCCATGTAGGCGCGGATGTCGCGGCGGGATTTGATTCCCATGTCAGCTTTCAGCACGCCGTAGACCTTGTGGTAGACGAATACGTCGCGAATCTGGCCGCCGGCGTCTACGATGGTGCTTAATTCCTCTTCAACCTGATCATCTGTGTGATAAACCTTAAAAACTCTGGAATATTTCCTGTCCTCCTGGAGCAGATAGCCTTTGTTGGTGGAAAAAATGGTAGCTCCGTTGGCACGCAGGAGAGAAATATCCTGGACAATAATCTGGCGGCTTACATTTAATTCCTTAGCTAAGGTACCGCCGGAAACGGGATTATTGCTGGAAGATAGGATATTCAGAAGTTGTTTTCGTCTTTCTTCACCTTTCATTTTTTATCTCCTGTCTGCTGGTTTGTGATGAAAGTTACCTGTTACCGTGTGGAGCCTTTGTCAAACATGTTTTGGGACGTGTTGATGGCGGGAAACAGGTGACTTCCATTCTGATAATTACTGTCGGTGGGGGAGTTCAGCCGAATAGGGCTTACTCCACCGGATGAAGATTCTTCATAGATAAATCCATAATAGGAGCAGAATGTGTAAGTGCTCCGCTTGATACATAATTTACACCCAAACCAGTGAGTCTGGCAATATTTTCTTTTGTTACATTTCCGGAAACTTCAATTTCGGCACGTCCGGCAATGTAGTCGATGGATTCTTTCAGCTGTTCAGTGGTCATATTATCCAGCATGATAATGTCCGCACCAGCTTCTACTGCCTCTTTTACCATATCCAGGTTTTCTACCTCTATTTCAATTTTGCGGACAAAAGGAGCGTAGGCTTTTGCCATGGAGATGGCCTGTTTTACGCCTCCTGCGGCACCGATGTGATTGTCCTTGAGAAGAACGCCGTCGGAAAGATTATAGCGGTGGTTATTGCCGCCGCCTACACGAACGGAATATTTCTCGAAAATACGGTTGTTCGGGGTGGTTTTTCTGGTGTCAAGAAGCTTGATCCCGGTTCCCTCAAGAAGAGCTGCAACCTGGCTGGTGTAGGTGGCGATTCCGCTCATTCTCTGGAGATAGTTGAGGGCGGTTCTTTCTCCGCAAAGGAGCACACGGATATCTCCGTAAATTTTTCCCACAAGCTGTTTATTTTCTACGTGGTCTCCGTCTTTTACATAGAATTCAGTTCTGGTGGATGAATCCAGAAGTGTGAAAACACGCTCAAAAACCTGGAGTCCGCAGATGATTCCATCTTCTTTGCAGATAAGATCTACAACGCCTGGGGTGGAATCTGGCATTACGCTGTTGGTGGATACGTCTTCGCTTGTGATATCTTCTTTTAATGCGCTTAAAATGAACGGATCAACATTTAATCCGAGAGTTACCTGATCATACATATAAAAATTCCTTTCTGCCTTCTGGATTTTGGCCAAGGGTGATGGCCTGTGTGGCAAGATGGTGATAAGTTTTGGCCAGAGTCTGGATGTCCTGGTATGGGGTGAAGTCTACGTGGGAAGCTAAGTAGTCGGCAACTTCTTTGGCAGTTTGCACTGTCGGAGTTTGCGCTGCAGGGGTATGTGTTGCCGGAGTTTGCGTTGCTACAGTTTGCGCTGCCAGGTCATGCTCTGCCATATCATGCGCAGCCCGTCTTGCAAAAACAAGGCTTTCCAGCAGGGAGTTGCTTGCCAGACGGTTTTTGCCGTGAACACCGTTGCAGGCTGCCTCGCCTACTACATAGAGATTTTCCATGGAAGAACGGCTCTGATAATCCACTTTTACGCCGCCCATGAAATAATGCTGTGCCGGAACAACCGGGATACATTCCTTGAAAACATCATAGCCCATTTCCCTGCAGTGTTCAACAATGTTTGGAAAATGGTGGCGAAGAGTTTCTGCCGGGATAGTGCGCAGGTCTTCCCAGACAAAGTCGGTGTCGTCTTTTGCCATCTGTTCGTGAATTTTCTGGGAAAGAAGATCACGGGGCAGCAGCTCGTTTACGAAACGGTTCATGTTTTTGTCGTAAAGTCTGGCACCTTCGCCACGGACAGATTCGGAAATCAGAAAGCTGCGGTCTTCCGGATGTTTGGTGTAGAAGGTGGTAGGGTGGATCTGCACGTAATCCGGGTTCTGCAGTTCAATATTATGCTTACCTGCAATAGCAAGTGCGTCGCCGGTAAGGTGGCGGAAGTTGGTGGAATGTCTGTAAAGTCCACCTACCCCTCCGCTGGCCAGAACGGTATAGGTTGCAGTAACGGTGTCAAGGGAACCATCTGGACGGCGGATCACAGCGCCGTAGCAGTGGTTGTCTTTTTCCAGAATATCAACCAGGGTGGTGTATTCCAGAAGTTCTACATTGGAAAGCTTCTGGACTTCGCGGAGAAGGGTGCTGGTGATCTCTTTTCCGGTTACATCCTCGTGGAAAATAATACGGTTGGTGGAATGGGCGCCTTCTTTGGTGTAGGCAAGACTGCCGTCTTCGTTTCGCTCGAACTGGGCACCGTAAGAAACAAGATCCCTGACAACCTCCGGGGAGGTTTTAATCATGATCTCTACGGATTTTTTGTCATTTTCGTAGTGTCCGGCTTTCATGGTGTCTTCAAAAAAGCTGTCATAGTCGGACTGTTCTTTCAGCATGCACATGCCGCCCTGGGCGAGAAAGGAATCGTTACTGGTAAGGTCGGACTTGGTGATGACGGTGATTTTTTTGTCGCGGGGAAGCTGGAGGGCACAGTAAAGACCGGAGCAGCCGCTTCCTGCGATGAGGATATCTGTTTTCATAATTGATGGTCCTTTTTTCGTGGATAAATTTGGTGTACAGAGAAATTTTGCAAAAGTAATCTGAAGCGCAGGCTTATGAAATTTCTCTGTGAATGATTACAATGGTGCGTGCGGATTCAAATTTTCCGAACGACATGCCCTGTAGTATATCACTAAACTTTACAATTGACAAGATAGCTGTAAACTTTTTTGTTGACAGTGAGGACGGCAGGTAATATAATCCTAAGAAAATGTCCGAAAAGAGTGGAGCTATTAGCAGCCAATGAGGGTAAGAAGATATTTAAGGACACATTCGGGCATACATGGAAAATTAAAGTTCCGGAATAAATGAAAACACAGGAGTGAAAAACGATTATGATGACAACAAGACAGCTGCAGGATGAAATTCTGCGTTTAAAGAAGGAAAAAGATATCTGCATTCTGGCGCATGCATACCAGAGCCATGAGATTCTGGAGGTAGCAGATTACACAGGTGATTCTTATGGACTGAGCCAGCAGGCGGCTAAGGCTCCGCAGAAGAACGTGCTGATGTGTGGTGTAAGATTTATGGCAGAAACAGTAAAAATTCTTTCTCCGGAGAAAAAGGTTTACCTTTCCAATAGCGGCGCAGGATGTCCAATGGCAGAGCAGCTGGATGTGGAGATGCTTTCCGCACTGAAAGAGTCCAATCCGGACTATACAGTTGTAGCTTATATTAATACCACTTCCGAACTGAAAACGATTTGTGATGTGTGTGTAACTTCTTCTTCTGCGTTGAAGATTGTGAACAATATCGACAATGACAAGATCCTGTTTATCCCGGACTGCAACCTTGGCGCATGGGTGGAGAAGCAGGTTCCAGAGAAGACATTTAAGTTTGTTCATGGTGGATGCCCTACTCATCTTAGAATGTCCGTGAGAGATGTGAAAAAAGCAAGAGATGCCCATCCGGAAGCGAAGTTACTGGTTCATCCGGAGTGTCTGCCAGAGGTTTCTGCAATGGCTGATTATATTGGAAGTACTACCGGAATTATGAAATATGCCAAAGAAAGCGATGCCAAAGAATTTATTATCGGTACGGAGAACAGCATTGTTCAGCATCTTCAGTTCGAGTGTCCGGATAAGAAATTCTATCCGTTGTCTAAGGACTGTGTATGTCACAATATGAAACTGACTACATTGATGGATGTTTATAATTGCGTCTGCGGTCAGGGCGGAGAAGAGATCAAGCTGGATGAGAATGTGAGAGTGAAGGCGAAGGCTTGTATTGATACTATGTTGACGCTGGGGGAATAAAGATATTGACATACAGTAGAAGAGATTTTGGTACGAATATCCCAAAATCTCTTCTATAATGTTATGAATTTCTTAATTACTATTCTTTTTTGGTAAAAATAAGTCTGAAAACGTATCTATAATGTCAGCATAATATCTACGACATACAGCCCATTTTCCCAGTGGTTTTGAAAGTAGCCCTGATATTTAGTGACAATGGAGCGGATTACACGCATTCCAATGCCGTGGTTGCCGGAATCTTTTTTTGATGTGATTAGAAGCGGATTGCTTTTTAATACGTCAACTGAGGAACAGTTTTTTATGGAAATATAGAGATACTGGGAATCAGTGTGGATTTGCAGCTGAATGTCGCCATTTTTTTCCTTGCGGCAGGCATCGATGGCATTATCCATAAGATTCATGAGAAGACTGCACAGGTCATTTTCTTCGATGGAAATTTCAGGTGGAAGCTGAACATCTGCCATAAATTTAATATTGGAATCCTTTGCCTCATTTGCTTTTTGAGTCAAAAGATAGTCTACAAATTTGTTCCCGGTATTAAATTCTTCCAGGCGATCATAACGCTGTGAAAGGTTATGCTCTACAAATGTTTCCAGGTCATCATATTTTTTTAGTTGAAGTTCTGCCTGCAAATAAAAAAACAGGTTTTTCATCTCATGCTTATCGCGGCGCAGTTGTTCTACAAGCGCGGCAGAGCGTTCCAGATGTTCCAGTTGAAGTGCCTGTCTTTGATTGAGCATGGAAACCTCCATGAAGTGATCAAAGTTTCGGATCATCAGATAGGAAAGATAATATACAAGTACGATTAAAAAGCACAGCACAAATTCCTGTAAAAGTCCATAAAACGACTGAACCCGGTAACTTCCCCAAATAGAGAAATAAGATAATATCTGAAGTCTGTCTGCTGTATAGATAAGAACTGGTGCGAGAAACATGAAAAACCAGTAGGAATAAGGCTGTACAGATGTACTTTTTAAGGCATGGCGCTTATAGAAAGCAGATACTGCAATGATTGCCAGATAGTATAATAATGCGGAGAAAAAATTAAAACTATATTGGCTTACATAGCTGGAAAGCGTCAGTGAAAAAAGAATACCAATGCAGCCCTTTATGCTGACGAAAGTAAAAAGGCAGGAAACAAAAGTTGTCATAACATTTTTCAAATCGTAGTTCACAAAAAGCAGGGCATATAGCAGGCCACATCCGATTAACATAATGAGATAGAGATTAAATTCATCATAAAACACGTCAAACACATTAAATGGAATGGCAAAAATAATAGTAAACAGAATAATAGAAGCCCATTTGTTTATGTATTTATTTTCTTTAAAACTATAAGCGGAAACTAATGTAACCAGAAGGACGAAAAAAGTGATAACATCTTCCGGCCAGCTGACGATAATGCTTAATATTTCCATAAATAACTCCTCTTAATGCTGCATTTTCAATGAAATAAACTGAGCTCGTGTTTCAGTGATCCGATTTCTGCTTAAAGGAAGAACAGCGCCATTTTCCAATACAATCTGATTTTTTTCAATCCGGGAAATATAGCGGTGATTTACCAGATAGCTTCGATGAGGCTTTATAAATCCCTGATTGTTTAATTTGGTTTCAAAAAGGGAAAGGGTCTGGCGTAAAGAAACAGTTTCCTTGTTAGTGATAACTTTGCAGTGTTTTCCGTTTACTTCAATATATTGAATTTCGTTACAGTGAAAAGAGTAAACGGCAGTGCTTTTTTCTTCCTCTATTGTGATTGCTTTTTCTTCGTTGCGGGTCATTTCATAGATCAGATCACGGGTTAAAGGGGCAAGTTCTTCCAGAAAATGATTTTTGCGGATAAATCGAAACGGTCTCACTTCGAAAGACTGAAACACAAGCTCAGATTTGTTGCTGATAAATACGATCAGGGTTTGCAGACCAAGCTCACGTATTTTTGAGCTTAATTTTATGCCGTTTAATCCAGGCATTTCAATATCCAGAAAAAGAATATCGTAGGTGTTTCCTTTTAGAACAGACTGAAGCAGTGAATTGCCATCTGAAAACTCAGCACAGTCTGTTTGGTAATTGTGCTTTTGAAATGCTTCTATAATGTGAAGCGTCAGGTAATTTCGTATTGCCGCTTCGTCCTCTGCAATTGCAAAACGGACGGATTTGTTGATTACAGAATTCATAAGACCTCCCCATATTTATAAAACGCATTGCGTATTTGAAAAAGTTTCAAATCTTATATTCAGTATAGCACAATCCATTTCCGAACGTCATTGGAATATCTACATTTCAAGCCCTATTTTTACATTTCATGCCCCGTCCGAAACATCTGGAACCCCTATTTGACAATTGGTGCCACACTACTTCCTTTTTGAAAAAAAGTCTGTTATCTTCTCCTATACCAAAAGACATTGGGAAATGCAAAGAAAGAGAGGAAAGAACTATGAAAGAGAAGCTGAGAACAATATTTCTTAGCAGCAGTGTGTCCTTGTTGTGTTTTACATCAAAAGTAAGTGCGGCTGGCTTAGAGGTGCAGACAAGTGACGTAATAACGGTAGTAAAAAACTGTATTCCGTATGTGATCGGAATGCTTGCAGTAATTATAATTGCAATTGCAGTTGCTGTTGCTGCAAAAAAACAGGATTTAAAGAAAAAATTTATGATCAGAAAACAGTGCTTATGTGCAGGAATCCTTTCCTTTGTACTGTCCTTTAACTTAATCTGTAACGGACCCCTTAGTACGTTGCTGGATGTGCTTGTAAATCCGGTAAAAGAGGTTTCAGCAGAGACAAAAGAAGAGGCAAATAACCTGATTACAGATATTGCAGGAGAAGGTTCTGTTCTGTTAAAAAATGATGGAACCTTACCCCTTTCTTCCGACGTGAAAAACCTGAATGTATTTGGCTGGGCGTCTACCAATCCGTGTTATGGCGGAACCGGTTCAGGTGCAGTTGATACATCAAACTGCGTATCACTTCTGGATGGAATCCAGGCAGGTGGATATACTTTAAACCAGACTTTAATTGACATGTATACTTCTTACGCGGAAGCGAGGGGCGAAGCTGGAATGACAGCTGTTGATTGGACTTTGCCTGAACCTACAGCAGATTATTATACAGATGAAATTTTGGATGAAGCAAAAGAATTCTCTGATACAGCAGTGATCGTGCTTTCCCGAATTGGTGGCGAGGGAACCGATCTTCCTACTGACTTTGGAGCAAAAGATGCTGAAGGAAATAAAATTTATACATACAATGATAACAGCAGCGAATACAGCGATTTTGAAGAGGGACAGCATTACCTTGAACTTAGCCAGACTGAGAAAAATATGATAGACATTGTGTGTGAAAATTTTGCTCATGTAATTGTGATCTGCAACAGCTCAAATGCAATGGAGCTTGGGTGGGTAGAGAATTACGACCAGATCGGCAGCGTGATCAGTTGCCCAGGCGCTGGAGAAACAGGTTTCGCTGCACTGGGAAAAATCCTTAATGGAGAAGTAAATCCCTCTGGAAAACTGGCTGACACTTATGTATATGATCTGACAGCAACACCTGCATTCAACAATTTTGGTGATTTCACTTATGAAAATATGAATGAATTCGGCTGGGAAGAGGCCAATCCATTCAGCGGTGAGACAAAGCAGAACGATGTAAACTTTGTCAACTATGTTGAGAATATTTATGTTGGCTATAAATTCTATGAAACAGCATATGCAGAAGCGGAAGCTGGAAATATGGATTTTGACTATGATAAAGTAGTTCAGTATCCATTTGGCTATGGTTTATCTTACACCAGTTTTTCCCAGAAAATCGTAGATTCAAGCGAAACAGATGAGGGAATCAAGCTTACTGTCGAAGTTGAGAATACTGGTGATGTGGCAGGAAAAGATGTAGTAGAGGTTTATTATAATCCGCCATATACCAATGGCGGCATTGAAAAGTCAGCTGCTAATCTGATTGACTTTGGAAAAACAGGTGTGTTAAATTCTGGTGAGAAAGAAACTCTGGAGTTTACTATTAACAAGGAAGATATGGCATCTTATGATTATAAGAACGAAGGCTGCTATGTTCTGGATGAAGGCGACTATGAACTGAGTATTCGTTCAGATGCACATACGATTCTGGATACTGTAGAGTATAATGTGCCTGAAACCATCGTTTATGATGAGGACAATGCAAGAGAATCTGATCAGCAGACTGCAACAAATCAGTTTGATTTTGCAGAAGGAGATGGTGTTGTTTATCTGAGCAGAGAAAATGGCTTCGAGAATTACGATGAGGCAACAGCAGCTCCGATTGATTTCACAATGGATGAGGATAGAAAAGCAAATTATCAGAATATCACCAATTATGATATTGATAGTATGAATGATAATTCAGAGGAAATGCCAACTACAGGCGCTGATAATAAAATCAAGCTTGGTGCCCTCAGAGGAAAAGATTATGATGACGAAATGTGGGACAGCCTTTTGGATGAGCTTTCTATTGAGGATATGACCACATTGATTGCAGGCGGTGGTTATCAGACAACTGCAATTGATTCCATTGATAAAGCAGCAACAACGGACAATGATGGTCCGGCAACTATTTACAACAACTATACGGGAGCAACCGGAAGTGCATTTACAACAGAGGTTATGCTTGCAAATACCTGGAATAAGGATATTGCTTATGAAATGGGTAAGAGCGTAGGAAAAGAAGCAGACGAGATGGATGTTTCAGGATGGTATGCACCTGCAATGAATATTCACAGAACTGCTTTTGGCGGAAGAAACTTTGAGTACTATTCAGAGGACAGCGTACTTTCTGGAATTATGGCAGCAAATGAGATCAAAGGTGCTGATGAGTATGGCGTATACAGTTATGTGAAGCATTTTGCCCTGAATGACCAGGAGACAAACCGAATTTACCAGCTTTGCCTGTGGAGTACAGAGCAGGCAATCCGAGAGACTTATTTGAAGGTATTTGAGATTGCTGTAAAAGAAGGTCATACAGGTGCAGTAATGGATGCACATTGTTTTATTGGTGATAAGTGGGTCGGCGCAAGCAGTGAGCTGAATAACACAGTCCTTAGAGATGAGTGGGGCTTCCAGGGCTTTGTTTCTACAGATATGTTTGCTGGATATGGCTATTATGATGCGGATATAGCAATCCGTTCCGGTGTGGACAGTATGTTGAATCCAATGAATTCCCCAGACGCAACTGTAACGGATACACAGAGCGCTACTTCTGTGAATGCAATGCGTAAAGCCTGCCACAACATTTTATATACAGTGGTAAACAGCAGAGCATATAATGAGGAGAATGCATATTTTATGGTTCTTTGGAAGAAGATCCTGATTATGCTCGATGTGTTGGCAGCAGTTATTCTTGTTGTGATTGAGATACTTACAGTGAGAAAATATCGTAAGATCAAATAAAATGTTTTAATAATGATAAGGTCCTGCACCTGTGGAGAAATCTTCAGGGCAGGATCTTTTGTGCTTCCACAGCAGAAGGAATTCGGCAAAATGGGGGAATAATACCCACATCAACATTGTAACCGCGCATGCGAAGCTCATTATAGATGACATTTTCCATAGAATGAGTCTGTTCAAACTGGCGGAAATTGATCCTTGCATTGCGGAGTCCTAAATCTGTAAAATAATATTTTTTCGGCGTTTCGATATATGCTTTTCCCTTAATGTTATAACGACCGGCTGCTTCAATTAGAAAAGAATCTTCAAAATAATCCAGATATTTCTTTATAGTACTGGAAGTTATTTTGGATTTTTTTACTGTTCTGAAGGTGTTTTTCAGTTTTTCATCCATATTGTCTTTTCGGAGATAACCGTTTAGAACGGATTCGAAACAATCCAACATTTGCACTTCGTCCAGGAGAAGATAATACATTTTATCGTCTACAATCTGAGTACGAATGTAAGCCATAAATTTCTCTGGATCTACACCTCCTTGTAGAAGAGATTTTTGGTAATATATGTAAAATCTCTTTTAGAAAGTTCGTGCTTCGCTGAAAGATAGCCAGCCGTTTCGGCAGACTTTTTTCTTCATCTGCAACTGTCATCATACGTTTTCACACAAAGCAAAAGACTATAGTTGCAGGAAACTTGCAAAAAAGAACTGCCAAAATGGAAAAATAACCTAAAATTGAAGGAAATAATTGGTAGTAATTACATATTGCAAATAGAGTATGGTGAGATATATTATAAGCACATCAGATGAATTTTATAATAAAAAAGAAATATCTGCTAAAAAATGGAGGTTATCTGTTAAAAATAAAAAAATGGTATGATGAATTTGATGCGTTCGAAAAACGCTCATGTCTATTGTTAGACAGGATTTTCGTAGTAATTAAGTGGTGAAAAAGGAGAAAGTATGAACACAGTATTGGAAAAAATTAAAAAAATGGGAATTGTACCGGTTGTAGTAATTGAAAATGAGAAAGATGCAGTGTCGCTGGCAGATGCACTTTGTAATGGCGGACTTGCCTGCGCAGAAGTAACTTTCAGAACTGCAGCAGCAGGTGAAGCTATCCACCTCATGAAAGAGGCACATCCAGAAATGCTAGTGGGTGCAGGAACCGTACTCACTGTAGAGCAGGTAGACCGTGCTGTTCAGGCAGGTGCTGAGTTTATTGTAAGCCCTGGTTTTGACCCGGAAATTGTCGATTACTGTATTGAGAAAAAGATTCCGGTGCTTCCAGGCTGCATTACACCATCTGAAGCTGCACGGGCAGTACGCAGAGGTCTTTCTGTAATCAAATTTTTCCCGGCGGAGCAGGCTGGTGGACTGGCATTTATTAAGGCAATGGCAGCACCGTATACTTCCTTAAGTTTTATGCCAACAGGCGGAATCAATCCGGAGAATGTAAAGAAATATCTGGAATACGATCGTATTTTTGCCTGTGGAGGAAGCTGGATGGTAAAAGGCAAACTGATCGCAGAAGGCAGGTTTGACGAAATTGAGAAGCTGACCAGAGAAGCCGCAGAAATCGTAAAGAATATAAGAGGATAATAAAATGGGAAAAAAATTTGATATGCTGGCATTAGGCGAAGTGCTCCTTCGTTTATCACCAGAAGGAAACGAACGTTTAACCCAGGGTACCAGGTTTGAGAAACAGCTGGGTGGGGCAGAATTAAATGTAGCTGTTGGCGCAGCCAACCTGGGGCTTACTGCAGGTATTATCTCCAAGATTCCATCTCATGCCATTGGAAATTATGCGAAAAGGGAGATCAGAAGAAACGGTGTTGACACGGATTACCTGGCTGGAGATAACAGTGCAGATTCCAGACTGGGAATTTACTATTACGAATATAGCGCAGATCCTCGTAAACCGCAGGTGGTTTACGACCGCAAGTATTCTTCTGTAAATAAATTATCTTTAGAAGATTTTCCAGAAGAAATGTATGAAAATACAAGATGCTTCCATACCAGCGGAATCACCTTGGGACTTGGCGGTCCGGTAAGGGAAAATGCTATTGAAATGATGAAAAAATTCAAAGAAAAAGGTGCATTGATCTCATTTGATGTAAATTTCAGGGGGAATTTGTGGACTGGAGATGAGGCAAGAGACTGCATTACAAAGATTTTGCCCATTGTAGATATCTTTTTCTGCTCAGAATCCACAGCTAATCTCACATTTGGAAAAACAGGGGATATAAAAGAAATCCTAAAAAGTTTTTCTGATGAATATGATATTGCTGTAGTTGCAGCAACCCAGAGAATCGTGCACAGTCCCAAGTCTCATACTTTTGGTTCTGTAATCTATGAGAAAAAAACAGACAGCTATTATGAAGAAAAGCCTTATGAGAAAATTGAGGTTGTAGACAGAATCGGAAGCGGAGACGCTTATATTTCCGGTTTCCTGTATGGATTATTAAAGGAGAATGGAAACTGCCAGGCTGCGCTGGAATATGGAAATGCAGCCAGTGCTATGAAAAATACCGTCAGTGGGGATATGTTATGGACAGACCCTCAGGAAATGCAGCAGACAATCGAGATGCATCACAATATAGGGCAGGATTTTGAAATGAAGCGTTAGAGCCTGCTGCTTGCCCGGTACATACATAATAAAAGGCTGTTAATGCTTGTGATAAAAGGGCTGGCTGTATCTGTCGGCTCTTTTTTTCGTAGGTCTAAATTACAGAAAACGATTTTATGTATGTTGTCTGCAGGTAATGATTCGAGGAATACATTGCTGTGAAGCTCATGAATAGAAAGTTTATATGAGTCAGAAAGGGAGGAATTTATGAAAGCTCCTGATTTTTACTTAAATAATTACATTGCTGATGAATTAAGAGCAGCTTTCGATAAAGAAGATGTATGTATCAGTTACAGTGGAGATTATGAACCGGAAACTTTGAATCAGGTTCATAATTCCTGCGAAATTCTTTTTGTAGAAGAAGGGGAAGCGGATCAGGAGATGTATAAGGAGAAGATGGCATCCCGGGTCGGGAGAGAGTAAATGGAGGAGACCATCGGTTGGCAATATTTTGTGGCTACCGGTGGTCTTGTTCTTGTAAAGCATTCAGATGATAGTGTATAATGAAGTAATAATTTAAGGCGTAGCATCAAATTATTACGCTACGCAAACGTAGCCGCAGGCGGAGTTCGCGGTTCCACGAGAATTAATTTGAGACGTAGCATTTGAAAGCGAGGGTGAGGTATGGGACAGGTTATCAGTATTGGAAAACAGGATTATGTTTCTTTAAGAGAAAACCACTATTTTTATATTGATAAAACGGATTTCATCAGGCAGTGGTGGAAAAATGCAGATGATATTACCCTTATTACCCGTCCGAGGAGATTTGGAAAAACACTGAATATGAGTATGCTGAACTGTTTTTTTTCAAGACAGTATGCAGAAAGAGGAGACCTTTTTGAGGGACTTTCCATTTGGGAAGAGGAGAAATATCGCGAGCTGCAGGGAACCTATCCGGTGATTTTTATTAGCTTTGCAGATGTGAAGCAGAATAATTATGAGGATGCGGTTCAGAAGATTAAAAATATTATTGTGGATGTGTATAGACAGCATCGCTATTTGGAACAGCAGGAGTGCTTTTCTGAAAGCGAGAAGCAGAATATATTGTCTGTCACGGAAGAAATGAATGATGTGACAGCACAGGATGCGCTGAAAAATCTCTCCAAATACTTAAAATTATTATATGGAAAAAAGGTTTTGATTTTTCTGGATGAATATGATACGCCCATGCAGGAAGCGTATATACATGGATATTGGGATGAATTTATCGGATTTATGAGGGGGCTTTTTAATGCAGCCTTTAAAACAAATCCTTATCTGGAAAGAGCGGTGATGACTGGGATTACCCGTGTGTCAAAAGAATCCGTATTTTCGGACTTAAATAATCTTGCGGTGATTACGACTACATCAGAGCAGTATGCAGATTGCTTCGGTTTTACAGAAGAAGAGGTCTTTTCAGCCTTAGATGCGTTTGGAATGTCTGAGAAAAAACAGATAGTAAAACAGTGGTATGATGGATTTATTTTTGGTCAGAGGCGGGATATTTACAATCCCTGGTCAATTACGAATTATCTGAAGGAAAAGAAACTAAAGCCATATTGGGCGGCAACAAGTTCTAATGCACTTATCAGCAAATTAATCCAGACGGCTTCGGCTGACATGAAAAAGCAGATGGAAAGGCTTTTAAATGGAGAACTGATTACTGTCAGCTTTGATGAGCAGGGTGTATTCAGCCAGTTAGAGCAGGATGAAAGTGCAATATGGAGTCTGCTTGTGGCAAGTGGGTATTTGAAAGTGGAGGACGTGGAATATCGGGGAATGACGCTGGAGCCATGGTATCATCTGGATATAACAAATCTGGAAACGGTAAGCATGTTTTCTAATATGTTTAAAGGATGGTTTGCTCCGGTAGCATCAAATTATAATGAATTTATCAGAGCCTTACTTGAGGGAAATGTTAAGGCTATGAATCTGTATATGAATGATGTTGCACTTGCAACGTTCAGCAGCTTTGATGTTGGAAAATATGTCTCTGAGAGAACACAACCGGAACGTTTTTACCATGGATTTGTGCTGGGGCTTCTGATAGAAATCAGAGATCGTTATGATGTTCGTTCTAACAGAGAAAGTGGTTTTGGAAGATATGATGTAATGCTGCTTCCCAAGAGCAAGCGGGATAATGCAATTATTTTGGAATTTAAGGTGCGTGAGCCAGATTCGGAAAAAACACTTGAAGATACTGTGGAATCTGCACTCGATCAGATAATAGAGAAAAAATACGATGCAGAGCTTCTGGGACTGGGGATTACACAGGAGCGGATCAGGCATTATGGGTTTGCGTTTGAGGGGAAGAAAGTTTTAATAGGATAAATGGAGAAAAGCGATATAATGGTTTAATTCGGTTTACAGCCAGAATTAAACCATTATATCGCTTAAAGCAGCCGGAAGACCTGCTCGGCAGTGGCTGTCATATTGTTTTTTGCAGTGGCAGGATCCATAGCCTCCGCAAGTGTGCAGACATTTCGTAAAATTGGGAAAAAAGCATCAATTCCCTCTTTATTGCAGGCGGCTGCTTCCTTTGTGACACTTCCGGCAAATGCGATAACCTTTGCATGATACTTTTTTGCCAGCTTTGCCACGCCTACAGGGGCTTTTCCCATGGCTGTCTGAAAATCCAGGCGGCCTTCACCGGTGACTACCACGTCTGCATCAGAAAGTTCCTGCTCCAGTCCTACAGCATTCAAAATCAGTTCGATCCCAGGCGTCAGCGTCGCCCCTAGGTAGGAGAGAAAGGCGAAGCCAAGCCCTCCGGCAGCACCGGCACCAGGGGTATTGCAGTAATCCGTTCCCAGAGCTTGGGAAGTGATTTGCGCAAAATGTGCCATATCTTCATCTAATTGCTTTTTCTGATTTTCTGTCACACCTTTTTGCGGACCGTAAACATATGTGGAACCAATTTCACCGCAAAGAGGGTTATTCACATCGCATGCCACCTGAATATGAGCTTCTCTTAAAAGCGGATTCAGGCCGGAAATATCGATTCTGGAAACCTTCGCCAGTGCCTGTCCGCCTTCGCCTGCATCCACATCATTTTCATCCCAAAAACGTACGCCAAGAGCTTTTAACATACCGATGCCGCCGTCGTTGGTGGCGCTTCCGCCGATTCCAATGATAAAATTGCGGCAACCCTTCTGGAGGGCATGGTTTATCATTTCGCCCACACCGTAGCTGGTAGCAAGAAGAGGATCCTTTGCATCATCTGGAACCAGTGTGATTCCGGCAGCGGAAGCCATTTCCATGACAGCGGTATTGCTGTCTTTCAGATATCCATAATGAGCCTTGACCGGAGTGTGCATGGGTCCGGTGACGGTCAGATCGATCCGCTCTCCGTTCATGTCTTCGATCAAGGCGTCCGTAGTGCCCTCTCCGCCGTCTGCGAGAGGTTTTACGATGACTTCTGCATCCGGCTTTGCCCGAAGAACTCCTTCCCTGATGGCCATTCCGGCTTCTATTGAGCTTAAGCTTCCCTTTAAAGAATCAATTGCGATGACAACCTTCATATGAAAAAATCCCCCAAAAAATAAATGGTAAAATATGTTGCGAAAAGATTCTCAATCTTATGTCTATTTAAAGAATAGACCGCCTGGATTGTGGAGTCAAGTAGAAAAAAGCAAGAATTTTTGTATGGAGTTTTTATCAGATAATGATAAAATAGTAATATCTGTCTAGAAGGGAAAATATACATGGGAGGTTAAGACAATGAAGATAAAAACAGTTGCAGTTCTTGGCGCAGGTGCGGTTGGGTCTTATGTGATATGGGGGCTTTCCAGGCGGAAGGATATCCGGCTGGGAGTTCTTGCAGAGGGTAAGCGTGCGGAGAAATTGAAAAAAGGCTGCACGATCAATGATGAGGTTTATCATCCGGAAGTATGGACACCCCAGGAAGCAAAAGGGATAGACCTGCTGATCGTATCTTTGAAATATGGAGCGCTGCCAGGTGCAATGGACAGCATCCGCCAGGTTACAGGAGAGAATACCACGGTCATGAGTCTTATGAACGGCGTGGACAGTGAGAAATTGATTTCCGATGAAATTGGAGCTTCCCATGTGATCTATTCGGTAATAAAAGTTGCTTCCCATAAAGAGGAAAATGGATATTGTTTTAACCCGGAAACCACCATTGGCATTATTTTCGGAGAGCCTTGCGCACCCTATGACAGTGAACGTGTGCAGGCCATTGAGGCTCTTTTTGCAGATACCGGACTGCATTATCGCTCTACAGAATATATCAGGGAAGAAATGTGGAGCAAATTCCGACTGAATGTATGCAATAATCTGCCCCAGGCAATTCTAGGGGCAGGAGTTGGCTGTTACCAGGACAGCGTTCATATGAAAGCAATCAGCGACGGACTTAGAAGAGAACTGGAAGCCATTGCTTCTGCAAAAGGAATCGATATAAGTAAGGCTGCTGCATCCTCTGGACATGGAAGTGCCGTTCCCCCATCAGCCAGATATTCCACATTGCAGGATCTGGATGCGGGACGCCATACGGAGATTGATATGTTCTCAGGCGCGTTGGTCCGCATGGGGCGGGAACTTGGGATTCCTACGCCGTATAATGAATATACCTACCATATGATAAAAGCTTTGGAAGAGAAAAATGATGGGAAGTTTGACTATAGCAAAGAGGATGGAGAAGTAACCTGTTCCAGGTAAAGAATTACGGCTATTGAGAGGCGCAAAAATGAACGATAAATGGCTTGATTTTGCAATCCGTATTCAAAGCATCGGCTGCACTCTCTTGTATCCACAGAGGCGGCTGGAGTCGAGAAAGCACATGAAGAAAAATGACGACATTATTGCATTTGTTAAAACAAAATGTTCGTAGTTTTTTGAGTGATTATAGAAGAATGGAAGAGACTGGAA
This sequence comes from Ruminococcus sp. Marseille-P328, assembly GCF_964249465.1. Taxonomy (NCBI): domain Bacteria; kingdom Bacillati; phylum Bacillota; class Clostridia; order Eubacteriales; family Oscillospiraceae; genus Ruminococcus; species Ruminococcus sp. Marseille-P328. The sequence continues at coordinate 30,591 of NZ_CAXUBQ010000002.1, forward strand.
ATTTGAATTCTGGTCTCTTTTTTTATATCTTCAAATCTGTAACAAGGTGTAAATATTTAGATATGCTCATAGAAGGGAGAATTGGAACCAGAGCAGGTTCGGAACATTATGGACAGCATGATAAGAAAATTGTATGACATGGAACTGGAAGAACAGGGACGGAGCGACTGGCAGAATGGAAGCATTGCAGAAGAGGGGAAAAGATATCTGAAAGAACATTTTTTGCTGGATATTTCAGAATATGATGTGATCATAGGATATCGGGCGGATGATTCTTATTTTTCGTTTGCACAGGATTTTGTGGCAGGGGTAATCTCGTTACAGAAGCTTTCGGAAGCTATGCAGCTTGGGAAACTTGGTGAGCAGATTGTCTTGAAAAGTCCGCAGGCATTTGAAAAAATCCAATATGTAAAAAGTGAACTGGTTGACATGCAGGCGTACTATATAAAGAAAATAGAGCGGGAGCGTGCCGCCAGAAAAGAATATCGAATGAGTAAACGACAGAAAGCAGATTTAAACGAACGGTTTATATTGGATATTATGCGAGAGGAAATGGAAAATGATGATCCACGCTTATTCTGAAGATTATTTGAATAATGCACAAAAAATACTTGGAGATATGATGGATTATGCGGTAAATACGTATGAGTTTTCTCCGAATCAGTTTTATGAGATGTTTCTGGTATCGGATGTGTCAATGCAGTTTCAGACAGGAAATCCGACTTATGTGGCAGGAAAGACCGGGTGTGAACTGGTAAAAGAAGTAATTCGGAAATCAGGTCTGTTGATTCCAGAACTAGAAGATGAAATGTATCTGGATAAATCTCCGGAGTACTGGTGTGGTTGGGCACTGGCCTATTATCAATGGTACACAGGGCGAAGCTTCATGAAAATCTATCATGCGGTCTCAATCGAAGAGATTTTAAACATGTATCCAGTTTATCACGAAATGGATATTTCCAGATTTGTAGAAACCATAAATGAAAAATGGGATCAGTACTATGTGGAAACCAATTTGAAGCGGCTTCGGATGTTATCCGGTCTGTCCCAGAGCGAGCTGGCAAAGAGGAGTGGTGTGGCACTTCGTCAGATCCAGCTTTTTGAACAGCGTCAGAGGGATATCAACCATACAAGGGCGATTGATGTGTTAAGTCTGGCAAGAGAAATCGGCTGTAAAAGTGAAGAACTGCTGGAAATTTAAAAGATGTAGTAATACGAAAAAAGGGGATGTGAAATAAGTCCCCGCGCCGCAACTCTCGGGTTTTCTGTGAACTTTGTTCACAAAAAACACCTCGCGGAATGTTACCAGTGAACCAATGGTATTTAGATAATGCAAACAATACTTGATGAAATTCCATGTTAAACGATGCTGTAGGCTTCAAACATAGTTGAAAGCTTGATTGCCAGTAAATAAACTATTTATTTTCAACGACAAATAAGATGATGTGATTTTATTAAAAGGAAAAGTTTCGCCGGCGGATATGAATATGGCGGTAGAGGAAGCAAGAAAGTTTACACTGGATATATGTGAACAGTTTTGGTAAGGTGAAAGATTTAATTATTTAAAGTTTTTGACTTTAAACCCTAAAAGTACTTGCGTTTAAGGGTTAATATGGGCTATACTATTATGGTATCTGTCCGGGAATCAGGCTGTTGTAGATGACGTGAGCAGCATGTATCCCGGATGTTGTGAGTATGGAAGAGGGTTTAAAGTATGATAGTTACTCTGATTGAGAAAGTATATAGTTTTCTGTGGGGAGATCTGGTGCAGATTCCACTGCCGGGCGGCAGCACTCTGGGGATTTCGCTTCTGATTATATTACTGATTCCTACAGGAATTTATTTTACGGTTCGGACGCGTTTTCTGCCGATTCGCCTGTTCCCGGATATGGTGCAGGCACTGGTTGAGAAGAAACAAGAAAAAAACAGTCTGTCTTCATTTCAGACACTGATCGTTTCGACGGCAACCCGTGTCGGTATGGGAAATCTGGTCGGTGTTGTTGCGGCAATTTCGGCAGGCGGCGCCGGTGCGGTTTTCTGGATGTGGGTGACGGCAATTATCGGTTCATCAACAGCTTTTATAGAAGCGACACTGGCACAGCTTTATAAAGAAAAAGATCCGCTGTACGGAGGTTACCGCGGCGGTCCGGCGTATTATATTCATGCATATGTAGAAGAAAAACAGAAGAAAAAGAGAAACAAAGTGGTGATTTCTGTGTTGTTTGCAGTCTCCGGTCTGATCTGCTGGTGCGGTATCAGTCAAGTGATCAGCAATTCTGTTGTTTCTTCATTTAAAAATGCATTTTCCATTCCGCCGATCTATATGACGGTAGTACTTGTTGCTGTGGCTGCTGTGATAGTGCTTCGTAAAGATGCGACAGTTAAGATCCTGGATATGGTAGTGCCGGTCATGGCGGTATGCTATTTTGCAATCACGATTCTGATCATTGTGATGAATCTTGGAAGTTTGCCGGGTGTTTTTGCAAGAATTTTTGAGGAAGCATTTGGATTCCGACAGGCAGCAGCCGGCGGTTTTGGCGCAGTCCTAATGAATGGAATCAAACGTGGACTGTTTTCGAATGAAGCAGGTTCCGGATCTGCTCCGTGTGCGGCAGCAGCGGCAGAATGTGACCAGCCGGTCAAAGCCGGATTGGTACAGGCGCTCGGGGTATTTGTGGATACGATCGTGATCTGCAGCTGTACAGCATTTATCATGCTGCTTGCGCCGGAAGAAAAAGTTACAGGACTTTCCGGAATGGATCTTCTGCAGACAGCAATGGAACATCATCTTGGCCGTTTTGGTGTGATCTTTATTGCGGCGACGCTGTTTTTATTCAGTTTTTCGACGTTTCTGGGCATCCTTTTTTATGCGAGATGCAATGTTGCATATCTTTTCGGAGATAACTGGGCTTCACAGACTGCATACAAAGTACTGGCGCTTGTGATGCTGTTCATCGGCGGCCTTGCAGCATATACATTTGTGTGGGATCTTGGTGATGTTGGAATCGGACTGATGACGATCTTTAATATCATCATTCTTTACCCACAGGGTGAGAAGGCTCTGAAAGAACTGAAAGAATACGAAAAAGAAAAAAGAAAATGAAAAACACAAAGAGGAAGCATTTGAAACTATGTCTGTTGTTATTGTTTATGGTTCTGGGATGTTTTGCGATAACCAATGTCAGGACGACAACGGTGCAGGCATCATCGCGGACGTTCAAATCAAATGGCAGAACCTATATGGAAAAGCATAATGACAATACACTTAATACGGTATTGTATCAAAAAGTTTCCGGACGTTACAAACAGGTTGCGAAATCGTCAAGATATCTCATCTACAGATTTTCTTATGGAAAGAAATTGTATTTTTCAAGTGCTGACGATGAAGGAACAGGTATTACCTGCACATATACGAAAGGCAAAAATGGATTTAAACTTGAACGAAGCAAGATGGTACTGACAGAACGCAGTGGAAGATATGCAGTCGGATATATCTGTATGATCGTGTATACAATTTTATGATCCCGTTTGTGGATGTTGTTTACGACGGGGATGATTATGAATTTGAAGTTTCCCTTGAGCCAAAGGATCCGTGCTGCTTTGGATTTAAAGTAGTATATCATAACGGTTCATTTTTACTCCTGCAGAATATTGAGTCAATAGACATCTCCTGTGTCCCGGGAATGAAATATATTGAAAACGATGAAGAACTGTATGACCGTGAACCGTTTACGGTAGAAGTTGGAAATACAGAAGACATTGATAAAATCGCAGATATTCTCCGTGAGCTTGGAGACCATTATCTGGAAGAAGATGTAGCATCTATTCCGTTATCACTCACTGCTTATATGAAAGTCACATCTTTTAATCCAGTTGTATATGAAGTTTGCTACATGGATAAAGAAAGAAAACAGAGGACGTAGAAGAGGAGAAACTTCGAAAAGAAGCAGTACAGGAACTTCTGATATACCAGGGGTAATTTTCGAACATTTTTTGGGGATGTGAAAAAACTCAATCGAGTTTTTTCACATCCCCTTTTTTCACGTTCAAATATATCAGAGAAAGGAAAGCACCTGTATATCAGCAGATCAGCGGTACAGGGCAAAGGCGCTAGAGAATGATAAAAGAGGCTGAACGCTATCTGGACTATGCGCGGGTTGATTGGGAGTATAGGAAATGAGCTAAAAGTGATGGAGAAGAGAACAAAAAATATTTTCGAGTAAAGATCAATCGAATACCACCATATTACCCTATAAACGCAGCTTACGACTTTGAAGAGGATGTGTGGGCTTACTCAGACAAGGGAGCAGAAAATAAAGTAAAAGGGCAGTATAAGAAATGTTACGGAAGCCATGTTATAGAAAAAGTTATAGAAGTGTCTAAGGCTGATTTCCGTGGAGACAAAAAAGTTGTGATGTAAGAGAAGAAGAGAAAATTCTATGTTCAATTACTACTGGGGATGTCGAAATGAGGTATTAATCGACATCCCCTTTTGGGGTGCTAGAACAAATGAAGAATTCTAAAATTTATGAATGGAATTGACTAAGAAGTTGAAAGTATAGACATTAAATGATATAATTTTCATATATAACAACAGGAGGTGCGTATTATGTTTGCTATGCAGGAAACTATCAGACCATCAGCGGATTTAAGAAATCATTATAATGAAATCTCAAAGCAGTGCCGTGAGGGAAAAGAAGCTGTTATCATAACTGTAAATGGAAGAGGCGATACAGTGTCTCTGTCCTATGAAGAGTACAAGAACATGAAATCAAGAATAGAATTGCTTGAAATCCTTACTGAAGCAGAAGATGATGTAAAGAATGGTCGCGTTGCGCCAATCAGTGAAACTTTTGATGATTTACGTGCTATGCTGCAGGAGGGCTGAGTTTGAAATACAATGTTGTTCGTACTGATACCGCAGATGCTGGTCTGCGAAAGATTGTATTATATATTGCACAAAATTTCGGCAATGATGTGGCATTGAAAAAGTTAGACGAAATAGAAGATCGTATACGACAGCTGGGAGAAAATCCAGATCTTGGAATTGATCCAAGATACCTGGTATTAAAGCGTCAGGGCTATAAGGTATTGATTCTTGAAAAAGACCTTGTATTTTATAAAGTTAATGAAGCCCGAAAGGAAGTTATTATATATGCTGTCGTAGACCAGAGACAGGATTATTTGAACATTATCCGAGGGCTGTGAGGCAAACGCCGAAATATAACTGACCAAGTAAGTCAATTAAGGTTCGCCTTCGGACAGAAGAATAAGCGGTGGGAGTACTAAAATAGATTTGTGCACTTGAAGCGTGGAAACTGTCTTGATTATGAGGCGAAAATATCACAAAAGTAAACATAATTTTTTGTGCAAAAGGTAGAAAAAGTAGAATTTTGTCGATTTTTAGCCGATTTTCTTCATTTTTCCTGTTTTCAGCACCTTTTGGCAGCAACGTCATTTTAAATTGACCTATAATCGTTCCCAAATTGACCTATCACATCTGAAAACCACCGAAAATGTAGTAAAAATCAGTAAGCCAAATAAGGAAAAAATCGCCTTTCAGAGCCACGAAAAATCGTTTCAGAAAAAATTTTAAAAATCGCGCAAAGCCAGTAACTACGCGGCTTCCGGGACTTTTACGACATGAAAAAAGCACCTCATCTGAGGTGCTCCACTTAGCAGGGCTACAAGGATTCGAACCTTGAAATGACGGAGTCAGAGTCCGTTGCCTTACCATTTGGCGATAGCCCTATGTGTCTTAGCAAGTCGTTTCTCGCTTGCGACATGTTGTATTATATATCAATGCATATATAAAAGTCAACCCCTTTTTTCAAATTTTTTTAAAAATTTATTCAATTTCTGTGAAGCCTTGATTTTTCGGGGAAAAATTAAGATTTCGCTTTTCTTTTTCCTGTGCATTTTGAGATGAATGTGTTATAATCAAGCAAAATATACGGAATCGCATAGGTCGCTGGCGGGAAGCTTTTGGAGTTTTTTTCGACACACTCTAAGGTAGTAGTGCCAGAAACTTTTTTACTTTATAAGAAATTACTTCGCTTTGTTCCTGTGAGTCTATGGTTACCGTATAAAATTTTTATAATTAAACAGCCTGTCTGGAGCCTGTTTAAAATTATTCAGGTAATTGGTTCTCAGACTGGCCTCATTAATAAGGAGAATAAACATGAGAGCAAATAACCTGACTCTGCTCACGGATCTCTATGAACTTACCATGATGCAGGGGTATTTTAAGAACCCAACTGACCAGACTGTCGTATTCGACATGTTTTACCGTGATAACCCATGCGGAGGCGGTTTTGCTATCTGTGCAGGACTGGAGCAGGTAATTGAATATATTGAGAATCTGAGATTTACAGACGCAGATATCGAATATCTTCGCGGTCTTTCCATTTTTGAGGAGGATTTTCTGGAATATCTTCGCTCCTTCCATTTTACCGGCGATATTTATGCCATCCCGGAAGGCACTGTTATTTTCCCAAGAGAGCCAATGGTGAAAGTGGTAGCACCGATTATGGAAGCTCAGCTTGTGGAAACTGCGATTTTGAACATTATGAACCATCAGAGCCTGATTGCTACTAAGGCAGCACGTGTCTGCTATGCGGCGAAAGGTGACGGAATCATGGAGTTCGGTCTTCGCCGTGCCCAGGGACCGGATGCCGGTATTTTTGGAGCCCGTGCAGCTGTGATCGGTGGTTGTGTCGGAACATCCTGTGTGCTTACTGGTCAGATGTTTGACGTGCCAGTGCTTGGAACCCATGCACATTCCTGGATCATGAGCTTCCCGGATGAGTATACTGCATTCAAGACATACGCAAGAATGTACCCGGATGCATGTATCCTTCTGGTAGACACTTACGACGTGCTGAAATCCGGTGTTCCCAATGCAATCCGTGTATTTGAGGAAATGCGGGAGGAAGGCATTGAGCTGAAAAAATATGGTATCCGTATCGACAGCGGTGACCTTGCTTACCTTTCCAAAGAGGCATATAAAATGTTATCGGCAGCTGGTTTTGATGATGCGACCATTTCTGCATCCAGTGACCTTGACGAATATCTGATTGAGAGCCTGAAAGCCCAGGATGCCAAGATCAATTCCTGGGGCGTTGGAACACGTCTGATTACTTCCAATGATAATCCGGCATTTGGTGGTGTATACAAGCTGGCAGCAGTGAAAAATCCTGAGACAGGTGAATTTGTTCCGAAGATCAAGCTTTCTGAGAACACAGCTAAGGTAACAAACCCTGGAAACAAGACAGTATATCGTATTTACAGCAAGTCCACAGGAAAGATTAAAGCTGATTTGATCTGTCTTGCTGACGAGAAGCTGAACCCAGATGAAACTATGGTAGTATTTGACCCGGTTGACACCTGGAAAAAAACTAAGATTCTGGGTGGTACTTACGAGGTTCGTGAGCTTCTGGTTCCGGTTATTAAGGAGGGAAAACGCGTTTATACGTCTCCTTCAGTAATGGAACTTCGCGCAATCTGCCAGAAAGAACAGAGCACTCTCTGGGACGAGTCCAGACGATTCTCCAACCCACAGAAGGTTTATGTGGATCTTTCTCCGAAGCTTTTTGAGGTGAAGAGAGAGCTGATTGAGGAGATGAGCCGTAAGGATCTGGAGTTTGAGGAAGAGTAATTTAATAAGAAAATAAATGGGGCGATGTATCAGCGGAAACGATACATTCGCCCCATTTTTTGTTGAAATTAATCAGAAAAGTGCAGAAAAAAACATAGTGTACAGAATGTAAAAATGGTAAACTGTAGGAAAGGAAATTTTTTACAGGAGGAGTGTATGAAAAAAAGAAAATCCATTGGTCTGTGGGTGGGAGTCTGTCTTCTGTTTCTGGGAATATTTGGCAGTGTAAACGTTTTAGCTGCAGTGACAGAAGGAAAGGCAGGGGAAACACTTACTGGGGAGTATGCAGTGATTATTAATACGGATACATCTGATTCGAGGAGCGCAGGCACACTGATCTTTGATGACAGTGGAAGTACTGCATCCGCTTCAAGTGGAAGTGAGCTTCCCGCAGCTCAAAGCCTGGCCGGACTGAATACAGGGAGCACCAGCTCAGTCACTGCGCTGAATGAAAAAAGCGCCATTTCGTCCGTTGCATCGGCAGATGAGACTGACGATGGTATATCCGTTCAGGCAGCGGTTACCACTTATGCAATAGGAGAAGAGAAATATATTTACAGAAGCAATGGCAGCGGCAAGACCTATATATGCATTGGGATTGGCGAACATTGCTATATCTGGATGGACAAAAATATGAAAGCGGATTATGATGCCGCTGGAAAAACATCTCTCATAGCATCAGACATGGCGAGTATTTATGACAGACAGCCCTATCAAATCCTGAAAACACTGGCAGGAGGCGATCTTCCCTGGGAAGATGGATCCGGCAAGCTCTCTATTGTGCTGGAAACCTTAAGCGGCGCAAGTGGTCAGTTTCAGTATGATGAGGGAATTACAGCAATCCATATCAACACTCCGGCGGCAGCATCCTATGTCTCCGGTGAAATGACCAGAAGAAACGGTCTGCTGGTTCACGAGGGACAGCACGCAGTATTCTGGCTGAAAACAAAATTCAATGCCTCCGAGAAATATATGTGGATAAACGAAGGTCTTGCAGTAACGGTCATGGATTATCTGTGGGGCGGTACGGACACAAATGGCTGGATGAACGGAATTGCAGGAAGTACCGCTATTCGTAACGGCTCTTCCTTGATGTATAAGAGTTATCGCGATGATATTGCCCAGGACTATGGAATGCCATACCTGTTTGTCAGATACGTAATTGACCGTATGGCAGGAAGCTATGAGCCTATGGCTGTGTTGCCGAGATTTTATACAGTAGATGCTTCCTCCCTTACCTGTGAAGCTTATCTGGAGAAGGTAACAGGAATTCCGTTTAAAACACTTCTTTCAGATTTTTATACAGCTGTGGCAGCAGGAGAAGCTTCTGGTGTATACAGTTTTCCAGGTGATCGGATAGCTGCAAAAAAGGCATCTGCATTTCCGGTATTTTCCGGAGACAGTGGCTCAAAATATTCCATTCCGGCAGCTTCCGCGATCCTTGTGAAACTGAAGGATGGAAAATTTACAGTCCCATCTGATGGGGAAAGCGGAATTGTTTATCGTGTAATAGGAAAACGGACTTCATCTGTGAAACCGGCTGGCGGAAATGGTACAAGCAGCAGTCCTTATCAGATTGATTCTCTGGATGATCTGAATTTGATCGAGGAAAATCAGGGCGCATATTATCAGCTGACCTCAGATATTCAGACACAGGGAAGAATTAATTTTACCATCTCTTATTTTGGTGGAACGCTGGACGGAAACGGACATACGATCTATGGATTGAAAAAGCCTTTGATAGCCATGAATCAGGGGAAAATCAGGAATCTGCGCGTAGCTGCAGATTTTAATGATGATATGCAGAACGTGCAGGGCGTCATCACACAGTACAATGAAGGAAATATTGAAGACTGTATGGTGACAGGAACAATCAGCGGATATATGGGCGGAAACGGAGCTGTTGTATATCCGGAATTTGGCGGAATTGCAGGTGAAAATGCACTTGCCGGAATTATTTTTGGCTGTACATCAAAGCTGAATGTTAATTTGACAATGGCTCCTATGAAAAGCTGGGTAGGTGGAATTGCAGGTCTGAACATTGGTACTATAAGCAAGTGTGTCAGCACCGGTACGATTAGTGTTACCCAGACAAACGGAAACGAATATCCGGTCTATGTTGGCGGAATTGCGGGAGAAATCCAGAAGTTTGGGGGCATGGGCGGTGTGCTCAAAGAATGCCTTCATGCAGGAAAAATCACAGTAACTGCGGCAAACAACTGTGTAGGACAGATGTGCGGAACTGCTGCTGATAATGTACTCAGCTCTTCTTACGGTTTAAGCGGACATGTGCTGAACTGTTATGGAAAGAGTGGAGAGGGGAATCTTGTGGGCGGAACTGCTGCTTCCATTGGATCAGGTGGACTTCTCACAGAGGCACAGATGAAAGATTCCAAATCTTACGTGGGTTGGGAGTTTGGAACTGACTGGAAGATTTCAGAGGATGGTTTGCCAGAGCGGGTGGAGAATCCGGAGATTACTTCATTGGAGGTAAAAAACAACTGGACTTCCTGTTACGTGGGAGAAAAACCGTGGTATTGGGGCAGGCTTTTGATAAATGGTACAACTTATTCTGAGATTAAAGCCGATATGATAAGCGGATTTGACAGTTCTGCTGAAGGAACTACTCATGTTTATGTAAAATATAAGGGAAAACAGGTTGTCTATTCAATGGAAGTTGTCGCGCCGAAAACCAGTGATATCAGCAGTATTGTAATATCAGGACAGCCGAAGAAATCTTATGTGGAAGGAGATGTATTCAATCCATCCAGAGCCAGTATGTATGCAACGATTGGTGGCCGTGCAGCTTATATTTACAGTGGATTTACCTATGACAAAACAGGCCCACTGAAAACCTCGGATACTCAGGTTACTTTTGATTACTTCGGAGCAAAAATACCGTGGGCGATTACGGTTGCAGCGAATGCACCAGCAGCTTTGACTATGCTTGCAGCTCCTGATAAACTGAATTATGTAGCTGGAGATAAACTCAATCTGACTGGAGTGAAGCTTCAGATTACATATAGCAATGGAAAAGTATCGCCGGTTATTACAGGGGCTGATCTGAATACTTATGGAATACATTTGGCGCTTGGAAGTGGAAGCGGTTCATCGGCAATTGTTGATAATGGCAGAATAATAGAGTCATCAGATAATGGAAAAGATCTTATTGCTTATGCGTCTGATAAGCTGCCGGGAGAATATGGTGCCGTGATCGCTGTGCTCGGAACAATGAGCGTAACAGAACCATTGGCGATTACAGATACTGAGCTGTACGCAGTTACAGGAACTGGAAAAGAGCAGTGGATATATTCAGGCTTTGTTACTGGTGGAAGTGGTAAGTATGAAACTCAGGTTGTTTCTGAGAATTTACCGGCTGGCTTAACTGTCTTTGCGGTTCCTGGCGGAGGCTCTTATGGAAGTAAATATTTTACTTTTTCCGGAACTGTCACTGCACCAGTGGGAATTTATGAGTCACAGTATAAAATTGTGGATACAGGAACAAAGGCAGTTTTGCCAGTTACAATAAAAATTATAGTTACGGCTTCTAATGAGGCAAGATTTTATAGTTTTGTACTTAACAAGGCGTTTAATTCCCAGTTAAAAGAGGATGTTGTTGGGGAAATTGATAATGAGAACCGTAAGATTACGCTGCGGTTGCCAAAAGGAACTAATGTTACCAGGCTGGCACCGAATATTGATTATGGTTCTGGTACAGGAACAGCGGTGGCAGATGAGTTTACCAGTGGAAGATCTCATGATTTTACAAATCCGGTACAGTATGTTCTGACAGCGCCAGATGGCGTAACGAAGATAACCTATACGGTTACAGTCGTTTTTTATGATGAAACGCAGGGTGGTTCCGGGGAAACTGAGCATACGCATACCTGGGATGCCGGAGTTATAACGAAAGAGGCTACCACTTCAAGTACAGGAATTAAGACATATACTTGTACTGTGTGCCAGAGCAAACGCGAAGAGGAAATTCCGAAGTTGGTTGTTTTACCGACGAATACGCCAGTACCAACGGCAACGCCGACGAACACGCCGGTACCAACGAATACGCCAGTACCGACGAACACACCAATACCAACGGCAACGCCGACGAACACGCCGGTGCCGACGAATACGCCAGTGCCGACAAACACGCCAGTGCCGACGAATACGCCAGTACCGACGAACACGCCAGTACCAACGGCAACGCCGACAAACACGCCGGTACCAACGGCAACGCCGACGAACACGCCGGTACCAACGGCAACGCCGACGAACACGCCAGTGCCGACGAATACGCCAGTACCGACAAACACACCAATACCAACGGCAACGCCGACGAACACGCCGGTACCAACGGCAACGCCGACGAACACGCCAGTACCGACAAACACGCCAGTGCCGACAAACACGCCGGTACCAACGGCAACGCCGACGAACACGCCAGTGCCGACGAATACGCCAGTACCGACAAACACACCAATAC
>NZ_CAXUBQ010000002.1:42822-118608 GCF_964249465.1 Ruminococcus sp. Marseille-P328
AAAACCAACGGCAACGCCGACGAACATGCCGGTACCAACGGCAACGCCGACAAACACGCCAGTACCAACAGCAACGCCGACGAACACGCCAGTACCGACAAACACGCCAGTGCCGACGAATACGCCAGTACCGACGAACACACCAATACCAACGGCAACGCCGACAAACACGCCAGTACCGACGAACACGCCAGTGCCAACGGCAACGCCAGTGCCGACGAATACGCCAGTACCGACGAACACACCAATACCAACGGCGACGCCGACAAACACGCCAGTGCCGACGAACACGCCAGTACCGACGAATACACCAATACCAACGGCAACGCCGACAAACACGCCAGTGCCAACAGCAACGCCGACAAACATACCTGCGCCGACTGGATATAAAGTGGGCACAACAGTGAAACATCCAGCGACAAACGGATATTATAAAGTTACCGCCACCGACACAGTAGAGTATATAAAACCGATAAAGAAAAAAGTAAGCACTGTCACAATTCCAGACAGCGTAAATCTAAAGGGCGCGAATTACAAAGTAACCTCAATAGCCTCCAAAGCATTCAAGAGCAATAAATACCTGAAAAAGGCTATTATAGGAAACAATGTAATCCAGATTAAGAGCTATGCCTTTTATAAGTGCACGAAACTCTCTTACGTACAAATCGGCGGCTCAGTAAAAGCGATCGGAAAACAAAGCTTTTATGGTTGCAAGAAGTTAAACGAAATGAGAATCTACACCTCCCGCCTGAAAGCCAAATACGTAGGCTCCAATGCCTTCAAAGGCACTCCATCCAGGATGAAAGTCTACGTCCCCAGGAAAAAGGCAAAGAGCTACAAAACGGTTTTGGTAAAACGAGGCATAAGCAAAAAGATTGTAATAAAGAAGATGTAGTATTTGTTTGTGTTATGGGGAGGTTTTCGAAGAAAGCTGGATCTTCAAACATCGAAAAAGCAATAGGCGGATCAAATTAATGTAACAAGAGAATATATAAGGGACTGTAATAGATGCGTGCTGCGTATGAAGTGACATTCATCTGTTATAGTCCCTTTTCTCTTGACATTTTTCCACGTAATGTGCAAAATAAACCTATAAAGTTCAAACAATTTCAGGAGAAATTATATCATGAGACAGGAGTTTTTACACTTAAAGGCACCGGAAAACTGGAGTTAGAAGACACTTTCCGGCCAGGATGCCCTACGCAGCAGTAACCCATTCTGCATAAAAACAACCTTCTAAAATGGGGACTGTCTGAATGTCGAGATTACCAGATTTCCATAAGAAATGGAACAATTTGTACTGACAGAACAAGAGTATTATAAAAATATGAATTAAAAAGAAAGTTGTGAAACAAAATGAAACGAATTGATTTTGAAAATGGCACGGTAACCAGAAACATTTTCAGCGCTGCAATCCCCATGCTGGTGGCGCAGATACTCAGTCTTTTATATAATATTGTAGACAGAATCTATATCGCCAGAATCCCTGAAGTGGGAACTACGGCGCTTGGCGCAGTCGGCTTATGTTTCCCGCTAATCGTGATTATCACTGCCTTCGCCAATCTGTTCGGCAGTGGCGGCGCGCCTGTTTTTTCCATAAACAGGGGCAAGAAAGACAACCAGAAAGCGCAGGAGGTGATGAACACTTCCTTTACTATGGTGTGCGGAAGCGGGATCATTCTGATGATAGCTGGTATGCTTTTTGCAAGACCTCTGCTGGTACTTTTTGGAGCATCTGAGGATGCTTTGGTTTATGCATATTCCTACATGATGATCTACCTGATCGGAACGGTTCCATCCATGATCGCTACAGGAATGAACCCATTTATCAATGCACAGGGATACGCGACAACTGGTATGCTTTCTGTAGCAATTGGTGCAGTCGCCAATCTGATCCTGGATCCATTATTCATTTTTGTGTTTGGTTTCGGAATAAAGGGAGCAGCTATTGCGACTGTTCTTTCCCAGTTTTTATCAGCTGCTTATGTACTACTTTTTCTTGAAAAAAGAGCGGAAATGAAAGCTCGGCTTTTGAAAAAAACAGAGCTGAAAAGCTGCAAAGAGAATGCAAAAAACATTGTCAGTCTTGGTACTGCAGGCTTCATTATGCAGCTGACAAACAGCCTGGTAACCATCTGCTGCAACAATGTTCTGGGGGTCACCGGAGGGGATGTTTACATATCTGTTATGACTATCGTATCCAGTGTCCGTCAGATGGTAGAGACGCCGATTTATGCTATAAATGAAGGAACATCACCTATTCTGAGCTATAATTATGGGGCAAAAAGACCGAAGCTTGTCCGCAAGGCAATGGTCACTCTGGCAGTAATGGTTCTGGTTTATACAGCAGTAATGTGGAACGTGATTATCTTTGTTCCAGATTATCTGATTGCCATTTTCAGCTCCGATAAGCTCTTGATAAAGGATGCAGTTCCGGCACTGAAAACCTACTTTGCAGCCTTTATTTTTATGGATCTGCAGTACATTGGACAGACTGTTTTTAAGTCTTTAAATAAGAAAAAACAGGCCATTTTCTTCTCGCTTTTGAGAAAAGTTTTTATTGTAGTTCCGTTGACATACCTGCTTCCCTACGTGTTTAAAATGGGAACTCACGGAGTATTCCTGGCAGAGCCGGTATCTAATGTAATTGGCGGAAGCCTTTGTTTCGTTACAATGCTGCTGACTATATTGCCGGAATTAAAGAGGCTGGAAAAGAAAAACGGAGAGGCAGACCGCCTCTCGGGGGACTTTAAAACGAGGTAAAAATATATGGAAAATACAATTATAATCGCAATTGTAAGTTTTCTCTGTATCCTGGCTCATGTCCCCACTCTGATCCTGCGAATTGTTCCGTTTCACGAAAAAATCTCAGATAAAGACAGGATCAGACTGACTGTAATCTATGCAATTGGTCTGGCTGTGGACTTCGGAATCTGCATGTGGGTGGGAAATTACCGGGAAATTGACGTGCCGTTTTATAAGATAAATCTGATTGCTTTCTGTATTGTAATGGCTGCTGTAAATATCTGGCTTGTCCCTGGATACACCAAGGTGCATTTGTTTGTATTTGGAATTGTGGCAGATATTGTCATGATTGCACTGTCAATCGGAGCTTATGTCAGTTCACTTTTGGGAATGCAGGGAAATGCGATTGGAATTGCAGAAACCAGCGCAATTGCAATTGTAGTGTATGCGCTTCTATATCCGCTGCTTAGCAGCCTGCTCCGTTATACAGTAACACCATTCCTTGAAATTGAATGCCAAAATTATTGGGAGACCTTATGGTTCATTCCTATTGCCATGTTTTTTTCCAGTATATTTTCAGAAGGAGTGGATATCTACACTACCACTTTTCCCCAAATGTTGAGTAAATGTCTGATCGGCGTCGCCACATTGCTGATTTGCTTTGCGGTGTCTTATGATCAGCAGCATTTTCTGAATGAAAAAGAACTGAACCGGCAGATCGATCAGCAGAAAGGCTACTATCATGCGCTCACGGAGCAGGTTCTGGCAGAACGTGAAGCACGCCATAATTTTCGTCATCAGGTAGCAGCTATTAAAGGTTTTCTTGATAAAAATGATATGGAGGGCTTGCGGGGATATTGTGATGATCTGGAACTGGAAGATATGGGAAAAGTAACAATTCCATATACAGGAAACGCCGCGGCAGACGGCGTCCTTTATCATTACGGCTGTATTGCCAGGGCGAAAAATATCGAGCTTTCCGTATGCTGCTATCTGAAAGATATTGCTATTCCGGATACTGATTTTTGTACAATTCTGGGCAATGCCCTGGATAATGCGGTGACTGCCGCCGGTCAGTATGAGGGAAAACGCTTTATTGAAGTTGCTACGGAGAAGAAACACGACATGCTTCTGATTACGGTAGACAATTCTTTTGATGGAATATTATTCCAGGAAAATGGGAAAATTTACTCAAAAAAACGGCAAAACAAACAGGAAGGAATCGGCATTCTTTCCATGAAAAAACTTTGCGAAAAACATGGCGGAGCCAGTCACTTCGAAGCGGTCGGCAACAGGTTCCAGGCCAGCTTTATATTGAAAAGTGAGGTTGAAGATTAAAAAATGGTTAAAGTTGATTTAATTACAGGCTTTCTTGGCTCAGGAAAAACGACTTTCATAAAGAAATATGCTGCATGGCTGATGAGTCAGGGGCAGAATATTGGAATTCTGGAGAATGATTTTGGTGCAGTGAATGTGGACATGATGCTGCTTCATGATCTGGAAGGTGAGAACTGCGAGCTGGAAATGGTTTCAGGTGGATGTGATGCGGACTGCCACAGAAGACGTTTCAAGACCAAGCTGATCGCAATGGGAATGTGCGGATATGACAGAGTTCTCATTGAGCCTTCCGGGATTTTTGATGTGGATGAGTTTTTCGATGCCCTTTATGAAGAGCCGTTGGATAAGTGGTATCAGATTGGAAATGTGATTACCATTCTGGATGCCAGACTGGAGGAGAAGCTGCAGCCACAGGCAGAGTATATTCTGGCTTCAGAGGCGGCTGATGCAGGTTGTATTGTTCTGAGCAAGAGCCAGGAGGCATCTGAGGAAGAGATTAGTGGAACTGTGAAACATCTGAATCGCGCACTGGAAAGCGTGAAATGCAAACGACGTTTTACGGAAAATGAGATACTGAATAAGAATTGGGAAAAGTTTACAGATGAGGATTTTCAGAGGATTTTCAACAGCGGGTATGTGATGGAAGATTTCGAGAAACAGTGTTTTGATGAGAAAGAAGGGTTCCAGTCATTGTATTTTATGGAGCTGAAGATTTCCGAGACACAGTTGGAGAAAGCAGCGCATCAGATTCTGGATGATCCGGAATGTGGGGATGTTTTCCGAATTAAGGGCTTTGTGAAATTAGAAGAAAATGCTGCCGCGGTAACCGAAAACGAAAAAATGAATTCGGGCTCCGCTCAGAAAGTGTCCGCCGACAATAACTGGCTGGAATTAAACGCCACCCGTAAAGAATTTTCCCTAAGGCCCATTTCCGCAGGCCAGGAAGTCGTGATCGTGATCGGGGAGAATATGAATGAGGCGCGGATACGGGAGTATCTGGGGACAGCGAATATTAAGTAACCGCCATATTGACTAGAGCGTGTTTGAAAAATTATTCCCGCAATCTGTACGCCCCACTTTGCGGGAGATTTCACCCGAATTCGGTTGCCGTAGCCCGCTACGGCGCCCTCATCCGAGCGAAATTTCCCACAAATTGTGACGCACATCTTGCAGAAAGCCTTTTTCAAATACGCTCTAGATTACCATTATTTAAGAAAATATCAAAGCGTAATTTTGAAAATCTGAAATTTAAATTACTTTCCGTCCCTGTACATATTTCCCAACCAAATTGCGGTCGTCGGACAGATAAACAAGCCTTTCCAGTCTGTCACGGGTGGAGATTTCCTGAGGATGACGGATATTGCTGTCGTCCAGGATCATGGCGTCGAATTCATAGCCTTTTTCGAAGCTGCCGACTTTTCCGAAGAAGGAGCCACCACCGATCGTAGCCATGTAGAAGGCTTCTTCCAGAGTAACCGGGGCCTGGGTCTGGTCCATCAGGCGCCAGCGGAGCTTGGAAACCTGGATGGCATCGGCAATTGCGCGGAACATGGAAAGGGAAAATCCACCGGCAACATCAGTTCCAAGACCTACGTGAAGTCCCATGTCAAGATAACGGCGGATGGGAGCGATTCCGGAAGCAATGTCGGTGTTGGATTCCGGGCAATGGGCGATGTAAACACCCTGGTCTTTGATCATCTGGATTTCCTCATCTGTGGAATGAACACAGTGGGCCATGATAGTAGGGCATGTATTGCTGCTTGCAGAAGCAGGATTGGAGACTTCTTCATTTGCTGCAGGTTTCGTTCCAAACAATCCAAACATATCATACGCATCCCCATAAAATCTGCTTGTGGGACAAAGCTCCTTTACCCATGCAATTTCCCCGAAATTTTCAGACAGATGAGACTGAATTGGAATGTGGTATTCCCGCTGGATTTTTCCCAGCTCGGTCATCAGCTCATCCGTACAGGATGGGGTAAAACGTGGGGTAAGGATCGGGTAGGTGTGGTCGTAACGTCCCTTGATCTCTTCCAGCCACTGGCGTGTATCCTGTGCAGAAGTCTGTGCGCTTTTCTCCTGAAGCTCCGGTGCTCCATTGCGATCCATATTTACTTTTCCAACCATAGTTGTCAGGCCGCTTTCCTCCAGCATGTCCATGAGAAGCTCCGTTGCCGGACGGTGCAAGGTGGCGAAAATGCAGGCTCTGGTGGTGAAGCTGTGCTTTAAGTCATCCACGAAAATGGAGTAAGCCTTTTTCGCATAGGACAGGTCAGCGTACTTGGCTTCCTGTGGGAAAGTGATGGTGTTCAGCCAGTCCAGCAGCTCCAGATCCATGCCGGTTCCGCGGTAAGCGTACTGGGGAGCGTGCAGATGAAGGTCAGTGAATCCTGGGATGATCAGTCGATCACCCATGTCTTCTACCGGAATGTCCTTATATTCTGCCGGAAGCTGGGAAAAAATACCAGCACAGAGACTGTTTTCACAGACTACATAAGAGTTTTCATGAAAAACAAGTTCTTTCTGATTCTTGCTGTAACAAATTGTACCTTTCAAAGCAAACAAATCTTTTTTCATATCAGACCATCCTTTCTGCCAGAGGCGAGGCAAAGTAAAACTCCGGGATAGTTTGCGGCTGAGAACGTACTGCCGGAAACATGCAAAATGTGATTTCGGGCTGATTCAGCAATAAAAAAACCACCCGGAAAATGCCATACCTACATACCTCTTCGCATGCAGCTTATAGACAACTATTAGGGTAGTTGGTAGAAACGTCCAACCAGATTATGGACATATATAAGCGTTTGCTGTTTTTATTTATACCTTTATTGTACATGGTAAAGGGTGCAGAATCAAGGGGATTTTCACAAAAAAAATCTACATTTTCATATCTTTATTGCTGGATTTGTTATATAATGAAGTAAAATTTGCGGACAAGAAAATAGAGCGTGTTTGAAAAAGGCTTTCTGCAAAATCTCCCACAAAGTGGGGCGTGCAGATTGCGGGAATGATTTTTCAAACAGGCTCTAGAATGGAGATTGACATAACATGAGTTACAGTTTTAAAGGCCGTGTCAGATACAGTGAAATAGGCGAAGATGGTTGCCTGACTCTTCCTGGAATTCAGAATTATTATCAGGATTGCTGCACCTTTCAATCTGAGAATATAGGGCAGGGAATGAAGGCGCTGGAGGAACGCCAGAGAGCCTGGGTGTTGTCATCCTGGCAGATTGTGGTGAACCGATATCCGGGATTGGGAGAGACGATTGTGGCATCAACGGCGCCATATGGCTTCAAAGGCTTTCTTGGAATGCGTAACTTCACTCTGAAAACAGAAGATGGAGAGCTTTTATCCTATGCAAACAGTATCTGGACCAATATTGATACAGAGACCGGTCTGCCGGCCAGACTTACAGACGAAGACACCAGAGGATACGAACTGGATGAAAAGCTGGAGATGGATTATGCGCCACGTAAGATTGCCCTTCCGGAAGGGATGGAAGCTCAGGAGTCTTTTGCAATACAGAAACATCATCTGGACACCCATCACCATGTTAATAATTGTCAGTATATCCGCATGGGGGCAGACTATCTGCCAGAAGGCTTTGAAATCCGCCAGATGAGGGCAGAATATAAGAAGCAGGCACTGCTTGGAGACGTTTTTTATCCGGCAGTGAAGCTGGAAATGGGAAAGGTTACGGTTGCGCTTTCCACGGAGAATGGCGAACCTTATGCGATTGTAGAGTTTATGTCTGCATGAGGTGAGACTATATGAATATCATGTGAGCGAAATAACTGTATCGCTTTAGAGATATCTCCATACAGGGAGGTCAGTTGAGAATGGCGAAACAGGAAATTTTATTAGAAAGGCGGTTTACATAAATGAAAATTGGAATACTTGGAGCTGGAGGAATTGCAGTTCAGATGGCGAAAACAGTAGCTGGAATGAAGGATGTGGAGAATTACGCAGTGGCAGCCAGAAGCTTTGAACGGGCGCAGGCTTTTGCCGAGAAATACGGTTTTTCCAAGGCTTATGGCTCTTATGAGGAAATGCTTGCAGACCCGCAGGTGGATCTGGTTTATATTGCAACCCCTCATTCCCATCATTATCTTCATGCAAAGATGTGCCTGGAGGCAGGAAAAAATGTGCTTTGTGAAAAGGCGTTTACTGTAAATGCAGACCAGGCAAGAAAGCTTTTTGCCCTGGCGAAAGAGAAAAACCTGCTGATCACAGAGGCAATCTGGACCAGATATATGCCATCCAGAAAGATGATCGATGATATTATTTCAAGCGGTGTGATCGGTGAGGTGACAGCTGTTACAGCCAATCTGAACTATGCCATCAGTGAGGTGGAACGTATCCGTAAGCCGGAGCTGGCAGGCGGTGCGCTTCTGGATGTTGGTGTTTATACCATTAATTTCGCAAGCATGGTTCTTGGGGATAAGTTGAAGGATGTACAGGCAACTGCTATTTTCCGTGAAGGTGTGGATATGCTGGATACGATTGCTATGGTATTTGAAGGCGACCGCATGGCTACCTTGCAGTGTGGTGCCCGTGAAATTTCTGACAGAATGGGAAGTATTTTTGGAACCAAAGGTTATATTCAGGTGCAGAATATTAATAATCCGGAGAAAATCACAGTGTTTGACAAGGAGCATAAGGAGGTTGCAGCTTATTTGCCTCCGGCACAGATCACAGGCTATGAGTATGAGGTTGAGGCCTGCGCCAGAGCAATCGCACAGGGCGAAAAGGAATGCCCGGAAATGCCTCATGATGAGACTGTGCGTGTGATGGAAATCATGGATGGAATCAGGAAATCCTGGGGCTATGAGATTCCGCTTTATGAGTGATGAAATTTTATGAAAACTATAAGATACAAGTTTTTATGAAAAATATAAGACATTTGCATGTATAAAAAGGAGGATACAGCTATGCTTGAAAAATTAAAAGAAGAAGTTTACAAAGCAAATATGGACCTGCCGAAATACGGCCTGGTTACTTTTACCTGGGGAAATGTAAGTGGAATTGATCGTGAAAAAGGTCTTTTCGTAATCAAGCCAAGTGGTGTGGAATATGAGAAACTGACACCGGAAGATATGGTAGTTGTAGACCTGGAAGGTAATAAAGTAGAAGGTAAATATAACCCATCATCTGATACTCCGACCCATGTAGTTCTGTACAATGCTTTCCCGAAGATCGGTGGAATCGTACATACTCATTCCTCCTGGGCTACCAGCTGGGCACAGGCCGGCCGCGCAATTCCATGCTATGGAACCACTCATGCTGATTATATTTACGGTGAGGTTCCATGCGTCCGTAATCTGGATAAGAGTGAGATTGCGGAAGCTTATGAGAAGAATACTGGTATTCTCATTGCCGACTATTTCAAGAAGAGAGATTATGAGGCTGTTCCGGCTGTTCTTTGCAAGAATCATGGTCCTTTCACATGGGGCAAGGATGCGCACGAGGCAGTGCATAATGCAGTAGTTCTGGAAGAGGTTGCCAAGATGGCTTCCCGCTGTGAGCTGATCAATCCGAATGTGAAACCTGCTCCGCAGGAGCTTCAGGATAAGCATTACTATAGAAAACATGGTGCAAATGCTTATTACGGACAGGAAAATATTGAGTGAAAACTGAGATGAATTGTGTGACCGCTGTTTGTACTTTGAGATAGGTATGAATGGCGGTTACTTAATATTCGATGCTTTTAAAGGAGTAAAAATATAAGACGAACGACTAAGATAGTAGTTCGCCTTATAAAGATCATTTACTATATTCAATTTCCACTGGTTTCACACCTGTAAGTTCCACACTTCTCTCGTCCGGCTGTGTACAGCCAACGTAAATATGGAAGTGGCTGCCGTCCTCTGTTCTTGCTCCAGTTTCATCTACTACGGTGAAGGCCTTTGGAGCAATGGAAAGTGTGACGGTTTTTGTTTCGCCTGCTTTCAGGAAAACAGGAGTGAAAGCAGCAAGCTCCGGGTTTGGAACGGCCAGAGAAGAATCTGCATTCTTTATGTAAACCTGAACCACATCCCGGGTATCAATTGCGCCCTGGTTGGTGACAGTGGCCTGGATTGTAACTGGTGCTGCTGTGGTATTAGTGCCGCTTTCGAAACCTGCCTTGCCGGAAACACTTGTACCATTTGTGTCGGCTGCGCTGTTTTCGCTGACAACTGCATCTGTCACTACTACCTTCCCATAAGTCAATCCATATCCAAATGGGAACTGCGCCTTATTCTCCATATAGCGGTAAGTACGTCCCTTCATGGCATAATCTGTAAAATCCGGAAGCTCTTCCAGGGTATTGTAGAAGGTCACTGGTAATTTGCCGGATGGGGAGACATCTCCGAACAGTACTCTTGCGGCGGCTTTTCCACCTTCAGCACCTGGGTACCACAGAACCATCACTGCATCAAAATGTTCTTCTGCATAAGAAAGATCAATGTCACTTCCTGCCATCAAGCAAAGAACAACCGGTTTGCCGGATTCAGCCATGGCTTCCATCAGATCCAGCTGAACCTGTGGAAGCTGCAAGGTCTCTTTGTCACCGGAAGCATAGCTGTTTCCGGTATCTCCTTCTTCACCCTCCAGTGTTTCATCAAGCCCCACGCAGAGAATTACGATATCGCTGTTTTCTGCAACGATTTTCGCTTCCGCAAGTCTGTCCTGAGTAAAAGCAAGATGCTCGGTGCGGTCGCGGAAAAGGTCACATCCTACAGAGGCAAGCACACGTACATCATCTCCAAGGTAATCCTGAATACCTTCCTGGATCGTGCAGTAGCGGGAAGCTGTACCGTGATAATTGCCTACCAGAGCCTTACGGCTGTCTGCATTTGGTCCAACGATTCCAACTGTTTTGATCTTCTCTTTGTTCAAAGGCAGGATCCCATTGTTTTTCAGAAGTACAAAGCTTTCTTCAGCAGCTTTTTGGGAAAGTGCCAGATGGGCAGGTGACTCCACCTCAGAATAAGGAATTTTGTCGTATTCCGTTTCTTCAAATAATCCCAGCAGATATCTGGTAGTGAAAAGGCGGATGGCGGATTCCGTGATGGTATCCTCGGAGATCAGTCCTTTTTCATAAGCTTTCAAAATGTGAAGATAAGTGTTTCCGCAGTTCAGATCGCAGCCATTGTTCAGTGCTAATGCAGCCGACTCTGCCGGGGTGCTGGTTACCATATGATGCTCGTGGAAATCCTTGATGGCCCAGCAGTCGGAAACGAAATATCCCTGGAAGCCCCAGTCGCCGCGAAGTATTTTCTGAAGGGAAGGACTTCCGCAGCAGGGCTCTCCGTTGGTGCGATTGTAGGCACCCATGAAGCCTTCCACGTCCGCTTCTCTGGTTAAAGCTTCAAATGCTGGGAGGTAAGTTTCTTCCATATCCTTCGGAGTTGCGATTGCGTCAAATTCATGGCGGATGGCCTCCGGACCGGAATGGACTGCAAAGTGCTTGGCGCAGGCAGCGGCTTTCATAACTTTGCCATCGCCCTGGAGCCCTTTTACAAAAGAGACTCCCAACTCTTTCGTAAGGTAAGGATCTTCACCGTAAGTTTCATGTCCCCGTCCCCATCTTGGATCACGGAAAATATTTACGTTTGGCGACCAGAAGGTAAGACCTTTGTAAATGTCACGGTCTTCTTCCTGGGAATATGCATTGTATTTGGCACGACCTTCGGTAGCAATGGTATCTGCAATCTGTCCCAGAAGTTCGGTGTCAAAAGTGGCGCCAAGTCCAATTGCCTGCGGGAAAATTGTGGCCTGTCCGGCGCGGGCAACTCCGTGGAGCGCTTCATTCCACCAGTTGTAGGCGGGGATGCCAAGCCGCTTGATTGCAGGTGCGTCATAGCGTAGCTGACTTGCTTTTTCCTCTAAGGTCATCTGGCTGACCAGTTCGGTCGCTTTTTTTCTAGCCTTTTTTCTATCCATAATGTTTCTCCTTGTTGCGAATTCATGGTGACTGTAAAACATTGAGCCATATAAGGTTTGTGACCCACAAATAGCAGGTTACGTTGTAAAGCGAGTGTGAGTTTTCGGGCTGCATATCATCCTTTTACTGCACCTGTGGTAAGACCTTCTACGATCTGGTTACTGAATAGTGAGTAAACAACAACGGTAGGTGCGATTGCGATAATGATCGCAGCAAACATCTGCACATAGTTGGTTGCGTAAGGACCAACGAAATAGGTCAGTGTAACCGGCAGTGTCTTTTTCATAGGATCAGAGATAAATACCATGGCAAGAAGCAGCTCGTTCCAGTTGTTGATGAAGGTCATCAGACCGGATACGAAGAAACCGGTTCTGCAAAGTGGCAGTGCGATCCGGAAAAAGCATCCGTAGATTCCGCAGCCGTCAATGGCAGCAGCCTCGAACATTTCTCCTGGCATGGAACGGAAAAATCCGGTAAGCAGGAAAATGGTCATTGGCAGGGAGAAGGTAATATAAGGAATCATCAATCCGCCCTGGGAATTGGTAAGACCAAGTTTCGCAAATCTTACAAAAAGAGGAATCAGAACACAATGTACTGGAACCATCATTCCGATGAGGAAGAAGGTGTGCATGAATTCCGATAATTTCCAGCGCATTCTGGCGATGGCAAAAGCTGCCATGGCGCCGAAGAACAGGCTGATAATCAGCGTGACACCGCAGACCAGAACAGAGTTTACCAGCGCAGTACCAAGTTTTCCCATCTGCCAGGCCTGCTGATAGTTTTCGAAATGGAACACATCCGGCAGGGAAAATGGTGCTGACATAACGCCAGCGTTATCTTTCAAAGATACGGATAACATCCACAGAAGTGGTGCCAGATAAACAACTGCCAGGATCACCAGCAGGATATAAATCACTACGATTACCGGTTTTACCGGCTTTTTCGGAGCTTTTACTTTTACGTTGCTCATTTTCCCACCTCCTTATGACTCGTAAGTTTCAACTTTGATGACTTTCTTTACCAGAAGGGTTACAAGCAGGCAGAGCACTAGGAGAACTACGGAAATGGCGCTGGCGTAGCCGTATTTGAAATAGTTGAAACCTTCTGCATAAAGCTCAGTTGCAAGGACTTCTGTTCTGTGGTTCGGACCACCCTGAGTCATGTTGTAAACCAGGTCGAAGAACTTCAGAGAACCGATACAGTTCAGGGAAAGTGATGTGATCATCATTGGTTTGATCAGCGGAAGGGTGATATAGCGGAATGCTTTTACCTTTGACGCGCCGTCTATATAGGAAGCTTCATAAATATCACGGGAAATTCCGGTGATCTGTGCCATATAAAGCATCATATTCTGACCAAGGTACTGCCACAGGGCAACAAATGCGATAACCCACATGGGAAGTACAATAAATCCGGTAGAGTCCATCAGCCACAGAGGTCCTTCAATGCCGAATTTGGCAAGAAGATTGTTGATACCGATTCTCGGATTGAAAAGGAAAGACCAGAGAAGTCCAAGTGCTGCGGAGGAAAGTACGCATGGAAGATAATAAATGTTCTTGAAAATGTTGCGGCCTTTCGGGATGTTGGTGAGCATAACAGCAAGTAAAAGACCGAAGATCTGCTGTGTGACTGCTGAAAAGATCATGAAAAAGATGGAGTTTTTCAGGGCAATACGGAATGTGGCGTCACCGAAAAACAGTTTCTTATAGTTTTTTAATCCCACAAATTCAGGGGGTGTAAGTGCTGCGTAATCGCAGAGTGAGTAGTAAACCATCTGTACTGTCGGGATGATCAGGACCAGAAGGAACATGATCAGCGCCGGGGCGATAAATACGAAAATGGCTTTTTTGTCGCGCAGAATTTTATCCATAATATCTCCTTCCGTCGAATGTTGCTGAAACCGGCTGGGAGTCTGCTTCAAAATAAACATACTCATGGTTTCAGGAAGAATCGGGGCCGTTTGAAAGGTACGACCGGTGTTTTGAGTAAAAAGACTGCCGCGGAACATGCCTTAGTCCGTTCCGCGGCAGCCATGTGCCTGTCTGAATTAACTGTCCGTTATAATGGACAGTACCATTCTTGATAAAAGATAGCAGGGATTATTCCCAAACGTTCTCCTCATAGAATGTCTGTACAGTCTGGAATGCTTCTTCAGGTGTCTGGTTTCCAAGGAAGATGTCAACCATTGCGTTATCAAAGCAGTCACCAGCTTCTACAGATGCAAGGGACTCATTGTAGAATCCGAATGTACCAGTTGCTTTGGCCATGATATCCTGAACATATTTCAGCTGTGCAGGAGCTTTGTCATAGTCGATCTCAAGGTCTTTGACGATTGGGAATTTGCCGCCGACTTCTGCTGTGTATTTCTGAGCTGTCTCGTCTGTGAACATTTTCATAAGAGCGATAGCTGCGTCCTGATGCTCTGTTGTGGAGCTCATAAGAAGGTTATCAGTCTTAACAATCATACGGTTCGGGTCATTTGCACCGTCGATTCCAGGGAACTGGAATACACCACATTTGGACTCGAAATCCGGGTTGTTACCATTGATCTGTGCGATTGCCCAGGAACCCTGAACCAGCATAGCTGCTTCGCCGTTATAGAAAGCTGCTGTAGCCTGGTCGTTGGAATCTCCGGCTGCTGTAGCCTGGAAATATTGGGAAAGGTCTTTTAACTTGGTGCCTGCTTCAATGCAGTTCTCATCTGTCCAGTTAGCGGTATGGTCTGCGATAGCTGCAAGGTCAACGCCTTGACGGTCACACAGATAACCGGCGATCATGGATAAGCACCATGCGGTACCAGCGGAGCAGGAGATTGGTGTGTAGCCGGCATCCTGAAGCTTCTGGCATGCAGCAATCAGTTCGTCGTATGTGGTAGGAACTTCTACGCCAGCATCTGCAAACATCTCGGTGTTGTAGTAAACGCAGGCTGCTGCGAAGTTGGTAGGAACTGCCATGATCTTTCCGTCATAGGTCATTCTTTCGAAGATACCATCTGTAAAGGATGCGTACCAGTCTGCTTCCTGATTCTCAAGGATATCGGTAAGATCAGCTGCTGCGCCTGCATTTACATATACGTCCATGTTTGGACCAGGGTTACAGATGTAAACGTCCGGTGTCTGTCCGGCTGCGATCAGTGCGTTCAGCTTGCCATCATACTCTTCCAGGTTGGTGGTGATCGGAGTTACGTGATATTTGCCATCGTACTCTTCGTTGAAACGATCAATGACTTCTTTGTAACCTTTGGAAATAAGATCTTCCGTAGCTTCCAGGTCATCCCAGAACATCCATGTGATTTCTTCAACATCATCAGCATAAACCGGTACAGATGTAACCAGTGTTCCAGCTGCCATTGCTGCAGCCATTAATATTGAAAGTGCTCGTTTCTTGTTCATATTGAACCTCCTTTTAAAAATTTAGATCTCGTATTTGGTAATTCTTACTATAGCAGAGATTGCCTGGGTTTTCTTTCTAATTCTTGTTTGTTTACTATCAATTATTGCTATCTAAAATTGTACAAAAACAAGTACATGTCAAAGTATATAATTTGAAACATAGAAAATTATGCAATATAGACAAAGATAAACGATACTTATTTAGATTTAAAATATAAATTTGGCTATATATTGATAAAAAAAGCAACATTTGATACAATACAAACATATTGAAAAACGCAATATTTGAGAACTAAATGACAATATTTGATACTGACCGTCGGAAAATGATATATGTTGGGAAAATTCAAACATGCTCTGGTAAAAGGGTGAAACTCAGGAGCATTATAATAAGAATATACAGGGAAGGAGCATGGGGAAATGATACATAAGCTTAGTGGAATACATGAAACAGTAGATTTCCGGGAGGATGAGCAGGTTTGTCTCTATTATAATGATGAATACGAGAATTACCCACCGCACTGGCATACCTCCTTCGAGGTACTTATGCCAATCGTAAATGGCTATAAGGCACTGTGCGGTGGAAAGGAATACAATCTGCGTGAGGGGGATGTGCTGATTATCGGTCCGTGTATGCTTCATGAGCTTTTTGCTCCGGAAAGCGGAGAGCGGATTATTTTTCAGCCGTGTCTGAACAATATTTCTACCAAGGAGCTGAACTTGCTTACTATGATTATAACCCCGGCTACTTTGATTACACCGGAGGGGTATCCGCAGATTTATGAAAAAGTAAAAACGCTTATGCTGGAAATCAAAGAGGAATATTTCGGTGAGTCTCCCTATCTGGAAACTATGATTATTTCGAAATTCCTTGAGATTCTTACATGCGTTGGAAGACAGCGTGTAAATGCACATACTGTAGCGGGACAGCAGAAAGAAAACGGAGCAAACAGCAGGCAGAAGGAATATGTGGAGAAGTTTATCCTGGTTACAGATTATATTAACAATCATTTTGCGGAAGATTTGAGCCTGGAGGGAGTGGCTTCCCAGGCAGGATTCAGTAAGTATCATTTTTCCAGGTTGTTTAAGCAGTATACAGATTCTACGTTTTATAAGTATTTGAATCAGAAGAGAATTGAATTTGCAAAAACGTTGCTGCAGGATCCGGGAGTGAGTGTGACGGAGGTGGCATTTAAGTCAGGCTTTTCCAGTCTGTCGGCGTTTCTTAGGATGTTTAAGCTGATGAATAATTGTACGCCTACGGAGTTTAGGGAGATGTATGACAGGACGAAGATAGGGAACTAGAGCGTGTTTGAAATAGCAGGTGTTAATTTTATTTAGGTATTGATTTCTTATAGAAAGAAAATTATTATGGCATTAGAGCCTGTTTGAAAAAGCATTATTGCAAACTGCACGCCAAAATTGTGACGCACGTCTTACAGAAAGCTTTTTTTCAAACATGCTTTAGGGGATAAGCTGGTTATTCCTGACATTATAAAATGATATGAGTGTCAAAAGGTCTTTTGACACTCATTTGATATCCGGATTGCTACGCAGCTACGCTGCTCCCGCAATCCTCCAAATATTCGAAATCCGCTGATTTACTGCGTAAATCGCTACTTTCTCATATTTGGCGTGTCCCAAGTTCAAAAGCCTTATCGTGCAAGCACGAACAGCTTTTTGACCTTTTGACACTGGTATCATAAAATGAACGAAATATATACAACAGGAGGCTCGCGAAATGATTCACGAAAAAATAGAAATCCAATTGAAAGATTCTGAGTTTAAAGCAAATTTATTTACATATTTCCTGGATAATTCCCCGGAGATCGAGCCGGAGAGAAAGAGATCGGTTGTGCTGATCTGTCCTGGCGGCGGCTATCAGATGACTTCTGACAGAGAGGCAGAAGCTCTTGCTGTCAGATTTATGGCAATGGGCTATCATGCTGCGATTTTGCGCTACAGCGTTGCTCCGGCACGTTTCCCGGAGGCGCTTCTTCAGCTGGCTACAGCAGTTGCAATGCTCCGTGAAAATGCAGAAAAATGGCATATTGATACAGAGAAGATCGTAGTCCAGGGTTCTTCTGCTGGTGGACATCTGGCGGCAAGCCTTGGTGTATTCTGGAACAAGCCCTTTGTTGCAGAAGCTTTGGGCATGGACTCCGAAAAGTTTCGCCCCAATGGGCTTATGCTCAGCTATCCGGTAATCACTTCTGGCGAGAAAGCACATAAGGGTTCTTTTGAAAGCGTTCTGGGAGAGGATTATGCAGATGAAGAGAAACGCAGATTCCTGTCCCTGGAATATAATGTTACGAAGGATACCCCGTCGACTTTCCTGTGGCATACAGCACCGGATGATACTGTACCGGTAGAGAACTCCCTGCTGTTTTTCCAGGCACTTCACGCTCTGGATATTCCGGCAGAATTGCATATTTATCCAGTGGGCAGTCATGGTCTGGGACTTGCCACTGCAGAAACAGCATGCCCCAATGGCTATGGAATCCAGGCAGAATGTGAGAGCTGGATTCAGCTTGCCGGTGACTGGATGAAGCACCTGTTTGAAGCGAAGGAAGTCGTAAAGGCACCTTGGGAATAAAAAGATGGGGTGTTGGTGAAATTTCCACAGTTGGTAAGAATATGAAAGTAATAGAAAATATAGATTAGGTGAGTAGAAGCTTTAAAGTCCGTTGCCTTGGGGATTCCCAGACAGTGGACTTTTTTCCTGTTCTGAAATGTGTTGCTGCAAATCATGCGTGGCGTGATTATAGCACAGAACAAAATGTACTTCAAGTATTGTTTTTACATTATTTTGCTGATATACTTTTTTTATCTTAAATATACGGGAGGTGAAAGAAATGTTGACGAAAGAAGATCTACAGGCGATTGCAGGATTGCTGGTGCCCATTGAGACACGGATTGGGAATTTGGAAAGCCGTTTCGATAATTTGGAAAGCCGCTTCGACAAGTTGGAAAGCCGCTTCGATAATTTGGAAAGCCGCTTTGACAGCTTAGAAACTCGCGTTGACAACTTCGAAAGCGAAACCAAGAGGCGCTTCGAGAATCTGGAAGCGAACTTGCGCAGCGTAGACAAGCATGTATGTGAATTGGATGCATCAGTATCAGAATTGCAAAGAAGTGTAAAAGAACTCTGGCTTCATGTGGAGAACACTACAGACTGGAAGCTTCAGGTTGTAGCAGAGAATCATTCCAATCTTTTACAAAAGCTGGAAGAACAACAAAAGAGATGGGAAACGCAGGAAAGACTTTTATTTTACGTGAACAAACATGAGAAAGACATCACCGCGATAAAGCAGAGGCTGTGTATGTGATTGACAGAACCATTCATACATAAGAATGGCTGTAGAAATACTCTCAGAAAAAATGAAATATAAAATGCATCAGAAAAACGTAATAGAAAAACAAAATAGAAAAACGAAACAGAAAAATACATATAGAGAAAGCAAATTGCAAGTAATATATCATTTTATAGAATTATAGAAATACTAAAATACAAAAGATAAATTAACACAAAGAACGAAGAAAATAAGCTTAACAATTATAATTATAAGCGTTAAATACCATACAAAACAGAATTGGTGTTCAGAGCATTCAGAAAGTCATTACCCTCTGTGCACGAATAGATAAAAGCGGGGAGTACAGCACTGTTGTTATAACATCTGTACTCCCTGATTTGTTTAAAATGTGAAAAATTTGTATTGTTTTATAATTGTCGATAGTGGGTTTGGCAAGTAGAAGGGCTTTTTATGCTGGAAATCATGAGATATCCAGTTCCGGCGGTTTATCCATCGTGTCGGAAACGTATTTCCCATTTTTCTTGCGCTGGCGGACACATTCGGTGAGCAGATATTCAATCTGCCCGTTTACGGAGCGGAAATCATCCTCCGCCCAGGCTGCAATCTGGTCATAAAGCTTGGCAGAAAGCCTGAGCGGGATCTGTTTCTTAGGCCTGGTATCTCTGGTTTCAGCCATTAGTACAGACTGCCGGAATTAACCACCGGCTGGGCATCGTGATTGCCGCACAGCACTACGAGAAGATTGGAAACCATGGCAGCCTTCCGCTCCTCGTCAAGTTCTACCACATTGTTTTCATTCAATCGCTCTAATGCCATTTCTACCATACCAACAGCACCGTCTACGATCATCTTTCTTGCGTCGATAATAGCGGAAGCCTGCTGTCTCTGCAGCATAACCGCTGCAATCTCAGGTGCATAAGCAAGGTAGGTGATGCGGGCTTCAATAATTTCCAGACCGGCATCTGCTACTTTCTGCTGGATTTCATCACGGATGCGTCCGGCTACGATTTCACTGGAACCGCGAAGACTTCCCTCATCTGCTACACCATCCCCAGTGGTATCTACATTGGGTGCTACGTCATAAGGGTAAATTCTCACGATATTTCGTAGCGCGCTGTCACACTGCAAGGAAAGATATTCCTTATAGTTATCTACGTTGAAAACAGCTTTCGCAGTATCTGTTACACGCCACATAACGGCAATTCCGATTTCTACCGGATTTCCCAGGCAGTCGTTGATCTTCTGACGGTTGTTATTTAAGGTCATGATCTTCAGGGAAATCTTTTTGTTTACATATGTACTGCTTGTGGAAGCGGAAGTTCCGGTGGCCAGTGTGAGAACGGATTTGGCGGCATTTCCTCCATCTACGTCACCGCTCTGGTTCAGTCTCGTCTTTGCAGCCGGGTTTACAGCTGTACAAAAAGGATTTACCCAATAGAAACCGTCATTCTTTAAAGTTCCCACATATTTGCCGAATAAGGTGAGTACAAGGGCTTCCTGCGGCTTCAGCACTTTAAGGCCAAGGAACGGGATCCATCCAAGTGAAGCCCAGATGATACCGATGACCATAAGGGGAATCTGTTCGAAGGCTGCGCCGAATATTACAGCGGCTGCGGCCACGGCATAGAGCAGAATAAACAGCACCATCATTCCCATACCATTTTTCTTGTTGTCCAAAACTTTTTCTTTCATAGCAATCCTCCTGATAATGAAAATTATCTTTTGCGAGATATAAATATGATATCATTTAGATATCAAAATGTCAATACATACAAGAGAGTTATAGAAAATTTTTCGTTTTTTTCCAGGTAAACAAATCGTCGATTGACGAAAATCCACATTTTAGTGTATATAAGAGAGTAACGCAAAAGAATTATGGAGGATATCATATAGTGGACGCAAAAAGGTTTGGGGCATTTATTTCGGAAAGAAGAAAAGAGCATCATATGACACAGGCCGATCTTGCCGGAAAAGTCGGAGTGACGGATAAGGCGGTCAGCCGTTGGGAGCGGGGAGTTTCCCATAGTTAAAGATACCACACCCAATATCACAAACTCACGCTTAAACAATATTCCTTAGTCAACCACATACAATAACAAATACAAAAAA
Organism: Ruminococcus sp. Marseille-P328; assembly: GCF_964249465.1. Classification (NCBI taxonomy): domain Bacteria; kingdom Bacillati; phylum Bacillota; class Clostridia; order Eubacteriales; family Oscillospiraceae; genus Ruminococcus; species Ruminococcus sp. Marseille-P328. Next base: position 63,648 of record NZ_CAXUBQ010000002.1, read on the forward strand.
GCTGGAAGCAGACTTAATTTTGCTCCCGGCTTTTCTTTATTGTTTTGATGAAGTCGTTCAATGATACTTGTTTTTGCTATCTGCTTACATAATGTGCATACTTGTCACTTGTGTTCTGATATATCTGTCCCTCTTATTGCCTAAACTCATATTAAGGGTGTGATATATCCAAGTGCAATAGCCTTGTTATAGGCTTCGATAGCATTTTTAGCCCCCAGCTTATCATAGATGCTTTGGATATGGTTGTAAAGTGTCCGTTCACTGATATACAGTTCTTGCGCTATTTCATGCTTTGTTTTCCCTGTTCCAATCGCCTTAATAATTTCCGCTTCACGATCTGTCAGGGGATCTAATAAAGGGGGCGTAGTGGACTTGTGACCTTTACTAATAGCTGTGAGTTTTTTTACCAACTCGTCAGCAGAAGCAGACTTATCAATATAACTTACGGCGCCTTTTTTAAGTGCCTCCTGTCTATAAACTGGCATATCATAAGAGGATAGCATAACCACCTTTATTTTTGGCTTTTTACTATATATCGTTTCTATCAGATCAATGCCAGAACTTTTTGACTGCTCTCTTAGGTTGACATCAAGTAATACAATGTCCCATTCGTCTACGGAAAGAATATTCCAAAACTCTGTTTCATTACTTACATAGCGACAGATAGAGATTTCATCCCAATCTTCCAGAAGTTTGCTTAAACTCTCTCCAAATATCCTGTGATCATCAAATAGTAATATCTTCATTTTTTCTCCCCAAAACTGCCGTTGCAGTTAAAATACCATCTTTCTCTAAATACTGAATGTTACCACCATTCCCATTTATCAACACCGTCAAGAACAGCATACCACCTTTGGAAGAAAGAATATTTTCAATGTCATTTGGTTTCGCTCCATCATTTTGACAGGTAATTACGAGTCTACTTTCTTCATTTAGCGCGATTTCCAAATGAATAAAAGTAGCGGCAGCGTGTTTATAAACATTGTTGACAAGTTCTTTGATTATCTGCATAGTCTGTTCCAAACTGTTATCTTTTTTCAAAGCAATCCTTGCTTCGCTGTCAATCGTGAAATCTACAAGTATATTCTTCTTTGGGTACAGCTTCTTAATCGCGTCAAGCATATATCCGATATGTTCCCATGAAGCATACCCCGAAAAGATATTAGAGGAATAGAAATTCATCATATTTCTTACCCGCAATTCCAAATCAGACAATATCCTTTTTGTTTCATCAACATCTGGTGAGCGAAGCGACAGGAGATTTTTGGCACCTCCAATGTCTTGAAGCACATCGTTATGAAGCAGTCTTGAGAAATCTTCCCTCTCATTTGCAATATAGTTCGTTAATTCATAATACTTTGTCAACTCCTTGTAACGGGCCTCCATGTCGCCAAGATGAATGACAGCAAAAGCCTCAAATAAAAGCATTATAAGCTGAAAAAATACATTGACTTGTAGGGTGGACAAATCAAAGCAATAAAGTACGACTGTAAACAAGGGAATCATAAGAGCGAGGACATATCTTGCTTTCCTCTGGGCAATCGGAAGAATATTAACCTGTTTCAAATTTATATATCTATAATCAAGGAAAATTCCCATGAACATTCCAACTAACATGGTTATAGCAGGGAGAATTTGGAAATCAAAAAACGACAGTATGATAGCTGCAATTCCAAACAGCAAGCGAACCATTTTACCCCGGCTTGCGTCAGTTCTTACCAGCATTATTCCGATAATCAATGCAAAAAACAGAAATGCACCCATGTATAAGGTGGAAAATCCATCATACATCAGCGCCGCAATAAAGGAAACAGAAAGCAGGTTCCAGCCACATTCAGATATTGTTGCCTTTCGCCGTGATGTCATTACATGAAGATAGAGCAGATTGAAATAACAAAGCAAGACGGCAATCGACAATAAGTTGATGGCTCCGTCATTCGCAATTCCTTTATGTGTTCTATCCAATATAACCCATAAAGTCACAATACCCGCATGAAGAAACAGATACGGATAGAAGCGTTTATCCTGCATAGCCCCCCTCCTTTCAGCTAAAATTCATTATGTTAGTAATATGATGATACGATCCGTTCTTTAGTCATCAGACATAAACCACACGCAGTCAAAACTATTATACTCACTGGAGAAAATAGTAGCAACACCCACACATTATTCGTTTTCATAAATATCCCACATTTTAAGACAACCAGCAAAATATGAAGCAGTGTTGCAAAGATAGGAATACTCTTAAACCAGTTCATATTTCTAATCCAGAGAATCAAAACATTTATAAATGCCGAATACAATATGCTAAGGATCAGAAAATAGGTGCTTAATAACAAGATAAGGTTTGGCAGGCGAATGGAAATCATCAAAAGTAGAGGAAACAAAAGGATCAGCGTTCCAATCCATAGTGATAGCAGATTCTCCTTAACAATACTTGAGATTTTAATACCATTAGCAAGTTTCCATTCTATTCTCTTTGTGATTTTTTCTTGCTGCAACATATCCTTGCTTATTTCTCCGGCAAAAAAGATAAATAAGCACAGGTATCCATCAAGCATAAAATACTTTATATCAACACCAAATACAATGTTCTCTGAAATATCCCCAAAGTTCATCAGAAAGATCATGCCGAAGATAGCTGCTACCGCACTCATAAATATATAATTCCAGTTCAATACCCTTTTAAGGTTTAAGGTTATCAAACCCATTCGCCATCCCTCCTGATAACTGTTTCGTTGCTCATGTGCCGAGCCTTAAAGAAACTTAATAGTGCAAACATCATGCAAAGTGCAACATCAACCACAATAATCAAATAGTCAATTCCTATATGATGTTGATTCACAAACTCTGTAATTCGTTCTGCCGACATCGCAATCAAATAAACCAGTGCAAAATTACCAAAGAACAGAACATTTTTGAACAGTTTTACTCGTTTTACATCCAGTACAATGATATTCAAAGCGACAATCTCACAAAAACTAAGTACAAGAATACTAAGATAAACGCATACGATCCGCCCAAAGCTCATTGTCCAGTCGGTAAAGTAATAGCAACTCATAAAAACAAAGAACGGGATAATACCAGAAAATCGGAAAATCTGTATCGAATACTGTTTTATAATCTCTTTTACCGCAATTCCAGAAGCTGCAAAAAATTCAACTCTCCGGCTTAACTTATCCTTTGCTGTCAAATCTACAATCATAGCACCGGATTGCAGGGAGGTAAGACCAAAAATAACCGCATAGAGCATTAGGACTAAATAATCTTCTCCCTTAGACTGCAAGGCGTCCATCTGCATTGCAAAGCTCATAAAAATCGCCAGAATGGCAACAATCGCAGTATCAATTAGGAGGCTTTTACTTCTGGTAAGATAGTAGCCTGCGCCTTTTCCCATGTTACTCATGCCGATTGCCCTCCTTAATAAAGATTTCTTCCAATGATTGTCCTTGCATTTCTTGAATACCCTTATCAAACAGCAATCTGCCATTTTTAATCATAGATACATCATCAGCGCACTTTTCAATCTCGCTAAGGTCATGTGAAGTGATAATAACCGTTTTTCCGTCAGCTTTTAGAGCCTCTATCAAACTACGGATTTCTACTCTGGATATGGGGTCTACACCCGATGTTGGTTCATCCATGAGCAGAATATCCCGTCCCATCATAATCACAATCAAAAGGGACAGTTTTCTTTTCATTCCTTTAGAATAAGTGCTAACACGCTTTCCTAAATGCTCGGTCAATCCTAATTGCGTACAATAACTGTCTGAACGATCATTTATTTCAAATCCAAAGTATTTCCCAAAAATTCTCAAATTTTCAAGACCAGTCTGTTCTTCATACAGATAGTCATTTTCAAGCTCCATTGCATATTTTCCTGCAATGTTGATTGTCCCTGCATTTGGCTGGTATACCCCTGTAATCAAGCGTAGCAGTGTTGTCTTTCCAGAACCGTTCGGGCCAATAATCGCATGGATTGTATTTGCTTTTACATTCAGGCTAAAATTCTCAAACAAAACTCTGCCACCAAAACCTTTTTTTAAGTTCTTTACTTCAATCGCATTTTGAATCTCAGACATATTTTTTGCTCCTTTCATTTGGTGCTCCACCATATAGGTATAGTGTATAAAACGAAGAAGCATTTTGCATGAGTAATTACTGCAATTTCGATACTGCCATCAGGCAAATGTCACAGAAACCTCACAACGAGAAAAAAATTTAGTATTCTGTCAGTTCCACAATTACATTACTTTGCAGATACAGCCAGTCCGTAAATTCTTTCGGGCTGGCTGTTCCTGTTTTTACAGCCTTTTTTCTCTGCAAGGCTTCTTTCTTAAAGTCGGAAAAGGCAACCTGTATTTTTTCCAGACGGTCAGCCGGAAAGCCTGCGGTATTCTTTACTCGGTTTATTTTGTTGCGCCAGTTCTGGCATTCATTTTTATAAAGCAGGTCATAGTTGTTTTCTCTTGCCCTCTCGTCAAATTCCCGTTTGTTCTGAAGCGCCTGTGCTTTTCGGCACTTATCGCTGCACAGCTCATACCGCTGGCTCTTTGCCAGAAAATATTTTCCACAAACCTTGCACCGCCGGAAGCAAAGCCCCCAGTCATTTAGCCTGTTCAGATAATAGGTAATCAACGGGTAGAGGGAGGCATAGGCAGACACACATTCTTCTGTGCGACGGTTGTCCGGGAACCAGAGGTCAAGCCGGGTATCTTCTGATGGTGCGCCTTTGAAATAAAGGCTGCCAGCTTGAAAATGTTTCGGTTTTCCTGTCTCCCTGTCAAAGGTCATGGCTTCGTTATGGAATACCCCGGTCAGGCTGCTCATTTTATCCATGAAGCGGTCACAGGCAGCGTTACGGTCACGGGGTTCTCTGGCAAGCAGATAGCTGTTCCAGATACGGAACGCCACATACATTTTCAGAGGGTCGTTGCTAAGATATTTTCCCCAGAGAAATTCGCTTGCCGCCTGCTCCAGCTCCGGCTGTTTCCATCGGTTGGAGTGGAGGGCTTGCCGCAGTGGAGAAAGCCCGTATAAGTTCCAATCTCTGTCCGTGTCACGCTCAAAGTTTATCAAAAAATTTCCCAGCGGGCGTGTCATATCACAAAGCACCTCTGCGTTTTGGCTCCCGTTCAGCCGGAAGCGGATCTGCTGTTCTTCCCCAATCAAAATCCGCTCTTTCATTTTCTTCCTGTCCAGCGTCAGGACAAATAAAATCCTCTCAAAACATGGCTCATGCCGTATAAACTGATTCTCCATCCCTATCTCCTGCCTTTTCTTATGGTAATTATATAATTTAGCTATATTCATTACACTCATGGTATCGCAGAAACATTGTTTTGTCAAGGATAGTCCGCTATGATGATTGCAGTTGGTAATTTCGTGCAACACAGTACCTTGACAAGTGAATGACCGTCCAAAAGGGATATGACCGGCAGGAGAAGTGACGCATCCGGCGCACCAATGCAGGGAAACACCGCAGGAATGGGGCAGGAAAACGGCTTTTGGGGAGAACGGCAGCAGGAAGCATTTTAACCTATTTGATTTATGGGAGGAACAGAATGAACGATAAAAAGAGATTGAACAGCTACGAGGATTTACCGCTGGTTCTGGATGTGGCGGACATTCAGCGGATTATGGGAATTTCAAGAGCGAGCGCCTATGAGCTGGTACACACACCCGGCTTTCCGGCGTTCCGCAGGGGCAGGCTTATCAAGGTCAGCAAGATTGCTTTCTTTGAATGGATGGCAAAAGGCTCCGAAACCGTACCGAGAAGTGACAAAAAAGCGTGAGGTATTATCCCCTGACTGCAATACTGCCGCACTTTCCAAAGGGGCATACAGAAGGAAAAACCTTAAAAATGATACCGAAACGCTACACCAAAACAGCCTATCTGCGTACATCAGATAGAAACGGAGAAAGGAGCCGGTTATGGCAAGAATGAGCAACAAGCGGCGGCTGGAATGGTCTTTCTTCTTAAATGACCGCAGCCGTATCACTTACAACGAACTGTGCCGGAAATGCCAGCACGAATGTAAACAGAGCTTCCGGGCGGTTGTGGTTGACTGCCCGAAGTATCTTTCCAAGCGTTCCAAGAAAAAGGACAAGACTGCCGGAAACGGCAAAATCCATTAGGAACTAAGGGCGCACTTCTATACATAGTCTAAAGACCATGTATCGTGCGTCCTGCGGAGCTTACCTCTGTCGCTGATAAAATCAGCAATCCGAGGGCTGCGTTCGCTTCGCTCCGACAAGGTGGCTACACCCCCTTGCGCCGCTAAAGCGGCTATCCCCTGTGTACCCGCCGAAAAGAGAAATCCGCTCTGCGGTTTTCCCTTTTCATCGGGTTTTATAGAAGCACTGACACACAGACTGTCTGCGGATGGTCTTTCTTTATCTTATAAGCAAAGGATGTGAGAACATGGAAAAATCTTTGGAACAGTTGAAGCAGGAATATGAAAAAACAACTGTCCTGCTGGAACGGGAAAAACGGAAAATGCAGCGTTTGAAAAACCGGCAGGCGTATCTGGAAAGCGGTTCCCGGAAACAGAGGACGCACCGGCTGATTACCCGTGGGGCAGCTATTGAGAGCATTGCACCACAGACAAAGGAGCTATCCGAAGCGGAATTTTATTCCCTCATGGAAAACATTTTGAATCTGCCGCAGGCGGAGCATTTCATCCGGTCTGCCACAGAGAACCACGCCCGTATTTCCGGGCAGGAGAAAGGCGGTGACTAAGGATAGCACTTTATCATTTTTCAATCGCACAGATAAAGCGCAGCGCCGGTCAGAGCGCCATTGCCAGCGCAGCCTACCGAGCCGGGGAGCGTCTTTACAGCAGCTACTATGGAGAAGTCAGCGATTACACCAAAAAGGGCGGCGTGATTGCTTCGGAAATCATGCTGCCGCCCCATGCGCCGGAAATATATCTTGACCGGGCGACCCTCTGGAATGCTGTGGAGAGCTGCGAGAAACATCCAAAAGCACAGCTTGCCTATTCCTTTGATATTGCCATGCAGAATGAATTGACACTGGAAGAAAACATGGAACTGGCGAGGAAGTTCGTGCAGGAGCAGTTTGTGGCAAAAGGCATGATTGCCGACCTTGCTTTTCACAGCCCGGAGAAAGAGGACGGCGGCATCCCTAACCCGCATTTCCATGTGATGACAACCATGCGCCCTTTGAACCCGGATGGCACATGGGGGCAAAAACAGCGGCGGGAATATCTTCTTGATGAAGATGGAAACCGAATCCGGGATAAAAATGGCGATTATATGTTTAATGCTGTCCACACAACAGACTGGCACGAGCCGGAAACGCTGGAACACTGGCGGGAGCAGTGGGCGGCTGCCGTTAATACAAAATTTGAGGAAAAAGGGCTGGATGTGCGTATCGACCACCGTTCCTATGTGCGGCAGGGGCTTGACCTGATACCTACTGTCCACGAGGGAGCTAATGTCCGGCAGATGGAAGCAAAGGGCATCCGCACCGAGAAAGGGGAACTGAACCGCTGGATTAAAGCCACCAACCGGCTCATGCAGGATGTGAGGAAGAAGATCAAAGCCCTGTTTGTCTGGATGGCAGAGGTAAAAGAAGAACTTTCCAAACCCCAGACACCGAGCCTTGCCGACCTGCTGATTGCTTATTACAACCAGCGCAACGCAGGGGCATGGAGCAATAAAGCCAGAACCGGAAACTTAAAGCAGTTTGCCGAAGCCGTCAATTATCTGACGGAAAACAAGCTGCTCACATTAGAGGATTTGCAGGAGCGTCTTTCCTCTGTCAGTGAAGAATTTGAAGCATTAAGCGGCTCCATGAAAAAGAAATCTGCCCGGATAAAGGAATTGCAGGAATTGATACGGGAGGGCGAGAATTACCAGCGGCTAAAACCTGTCCATACGGAATTGAACAATATCAAGTTTAAGAAACAGAGGGAGAAATTTGAAACATCACACGATGCGGAGTTACGGCTGTTTTATGCCGCCCGCCGTATTCTGAAAGAAAAACTGGACGGAAAACCCATTGCCCTGAAAGCATGGAAACAGGAATACGCACAGTTAAAAACAGAGTATGCCGAACTGTCTCCGCAGCACAAGCCACTCCGGGAGGAAGTGATACGGCTGCGGCAGGTGCAGAACGCCGTAGATACCGCACTGCGCCGGAGAGAGCAGCCACAGGAAGTACAGAGAAAGAAACACGAGATGGAGCTATGACATAACCGGCAGCTTTACCGTTACCGGCATTTTTATGGAGGGAGCATTTGAATGTATTTGAAGCGGTGAAACAGTCTGTTACCACCCGGCAGGCTGCTTCATTCTATGGAATCCGGGTGGGAAGAAACGGCATGGTCTGCTGTCCATTCCACAATGACCGCACGCCCAGCATGAAAGTGGACAGCCGCTTTTACTGCTTCGGCTGCGGGGCTTCCGGGGATGTGATCGACTTTGCCGCTTTGCTGCATGGATTGGGGAAACGGGAAGCTGCGGTCAGGCTTGCGGAGGACTTCGGCGTTTCCTATGAGAAATCCGGCAATGCGCCGCCAGATAGGAAGCGTCACAACAGGTCACAGCCCCGACAAAAATCAGCGGAGCAGAGATTTCGGGAAACGGAACGGTATTGTTTCCGGGTGCTGTGCGATTATCTGCGCCTGCTGGAGCATTGGAAAACAGCATACGCCCCACAGCCGCAGGATGCCATCTGGCATCCTCTTTTTGTGGAAGCGTTGCAGAGGATAAGCTACACAGAATACCTTTTGGATATTTTGTTATACGGAGAAATAGAAGAAAAAGCGGCATTGATCGCCGCACAGGGAAAGGAGGTGCTGCGGCTTGAACAGCGAATTTCAGAGCTTGCCGCCGGAAACGCAGGAAGCGGTCAAAAGGACGATGGACACAATGGAACCGGCGCAAACACCGGCAGAAATCCGGGAAACATTAGAGGGGACGCAGAAAGGCGGTGTGAAGAACAGCATCCGAAACTGCCTGACGGTGTTCCAGCGTGACCCTCTGTTTCGTGGGGCGCTGCGCCTGAACCTTTTGACGGAGCAGATTGACATTGTGAAGCCGCTGGGCTGGGAGCGCACCAGTACCACGCTGACCGACATGGACATGAACTACCTGCTTTTGTATCTGGAAGAAAACTACGGGCTTACCAGCGAGAAAAAGGTGCAGAGCGCCATCAAGATTGTTGCCAATGAAAACCGCTACCATCCGGTCAGGGATTACCTGAACAGCCTGCAATGGGATGGCACAGAGCGCATCCGTTACGCCCTGCATCACTTTCTGGGAGCCGATACGGACGAATACACTTATGAAGCCTTGAAACTGTTCCTGATGGGAGCCATCCGGCGGGTATTCAGACCGGGGAGCAAGTTTGAGGTCATGCTCTGTCTGGTTGGTGGTCAGGGAGCCGGGAAATCCACCTTTTTCCGGCTGCTGGCAGGCAGGGACGAATGGTTTTCAGACGATTTGAAAAAGCTGGACGATGAAAATGTGTACCGCAAGCTGCAAGGGCATTGGATTATCGAGATGTCGGAGATGATTGCCACAGCCAACGCCAAGAGTATTGAGGAAATCAAGTCATTCTTAAGCCGCCAGAAAGAAACCTACAAAGTGCCGTATGAGACACATCCGGCAGACCGGCTGCGGCAATGTGTATTTGGAGGGACGACCAACCGGCAGGACTTTTTGCCCCGTGACCGCACCGGCAACCGGCGCTTTCTCCCCGTGACGGTGTACCCGGAACGGGCGGAGGTTCACATACTGGACGATGAAGCGGCGGCGAGGGCGTATATCGAACAGATGTGGGCGGAAGCCATGACGGTTTATCGCAGTGGGAAGTATAAGCTGTCATTCAGCATGGAAATGAACCGATACCTGAACGCCCACCAGCAGGACTTTATGCAGGAAGACACACAGGCCGGCATGATCTACGCCTATTTGGAGGACTACACCGGCGACAGGGTATGTTCCAAGCAGCTTTATGAGGAAGCGCTGGGGAACTTAAATTCCCCGGCAGACTGGGAGACACGGGCAATCTGCGAGATTATGAATACCGGCATTGCGGGCGGCATCATACAGGGCTGGGTAGCCTACAAAAGCCCGAAGCGGTATAAGAAATACGGTTCTCAAAAAGGCTGGGAGCGTGTCAACCAAGCTCCGCCGGAGGGGGACGGTTTTCGAGAAATCACGGAAGAAGAAGCCCGGCAAATGGAACTGCCATTCTGAAAAGCCACCGGTTGACAGTTTGGTTGACGCTTCGGTTGACAGCCGGTTGACGGGGAAAAGCCTGATATTTGGGGCATTTCTCCCCTTTGTCAACCATGTCAACCAAGAAATTAAAGAAAAAGTAAAAAGTAATCATAGAGTGCCTATGGATTGTTTTCAAAGTCTTTTCTGCCGGTTGACACGGTTCGGTTGACATGGAGACAGTCTGCGGCTGTACACCTGCCTGACATTCCCTTGTCGGGCATATTTCATTTATGGAGGTAACTGCCTATGGCAAAAAACAAAAACGAGAGCAATAACAAAAACAGCGGCACCCTGCTTACCGAAAAAGACGGCACCCAGTATTTTGTCATGGGGAAAGTCCGTATCAAGGTATCGGAGCATTTCGCACAGGATGGGAAGCCGCTTGACAGCCTACTGGAAGATGTGATCCAGCACGCTGCCGCCGCTTCCTGAAAAAATACGGAATAACGACTGTCAATCAGCCCACGCTTATGATATACTTGTATCAGCGAGTATTGTATAAGCGTGGGTTGTTTCTTTTAGAAGGAGGATTTTTAACCGTGAAACAACCATACAATACAACGATTTATAACACTGCACTATATTTGAGATTGAGCCGTGACGATGAATTACAGGGGGAAAGCGGCAGTATCCAGACCCAGCGCATGATGCTTAGACAGTATGCCGCAGAGCATGGGCTGACCGTTGTAGACGAGTACATTGACGACGGATGGAGTGGGACAAATTTCGAGCGTCCAAGTTTCCAAAGGATGATTGATGACATCGAAGACGGGAAAATCAACTGCGTTGTCACAAAGGACTTATCCCGTCTGGGAAGAAACTATATCCTGACCGGTCAGTACACGGAAATCTATTTCCCCAGCAAGGGAGTACGCTACATTGCCATCAATGACAATGTGGACACCATCAACGGAGAAAGCGAGCTTGCACCGTTCTTAAACATCCTGAATGAAATGCACGCCCGACAGACCAGCAAAAAGGTCAAGGCTGCCATGCACACAAGATTTGCCAATGGCGCACACTATGGAGCCTATGCACCGCTGGGCTATGTAAAAGACCCGGACAAAAAAGGTCATCTTCTGATCGACCCGGAAACACGCTGGATTGTAGAGAAGATTTTTGACCTTGCTGTACACGGGCGTGGAGCCGCCAGCATTACACGGATTCTGGTGGAGGAAAAAGTACCTACCCCCGGCTGGCTGAACTATGAAAGATACGGGACTTTCGCCAATATCTACGCCGGTGCGCCCGCAGAAAAAGCCTATGCGTGGACGATTGCACAGGTCAAGAGCATTTTGAAAGAGGAAACCTACATCGGTCACAGCGTTCACAACAAGCAGAGCAACATTTCATTCAAGAACAAGAAAAAGGTGCGGAAGCCGCAGGAAGAATGGTATCGTGTGGAAAATACCCACGAAGCCATCATTTCCGAAGAAGTGTTCCAAAAAGTTCAAGAGCTGATTGCAAGCAGACGCAGGAAACGCAGAAACGGTACGACACAGATTTTCGCAGGATTGATAAAATGTGCAGACTGCGGATGGTCTTTAGCCTATGGGGAAAACAAGCAGAACAAAAACCCATACGGGTACTACCATTGCAGCAAGAACGGACAGGGATTACGCCAGTGTTCCATGCACTATATCCGCTATGATGTACTGTATGCCTATGTGCTTGTAAGACTGCAATACTGGTCTATGCTGGCACAGAAAGATGAGGACAAGCTGCTGAAACGGCTGCTCAATGTCAGCGACAGGGAAAGGAACTCTGCGAAGAAAAAGCAGGCTGCGGAGCTGAAAAAGGCAGAGAAGCGTAAAGCCGAGGTTGACGGGCTGTTTGCTAAAATGTATGAGGACTGGTCTGCCGGACGCATAACCGAGTATAACTTCAATATGCTGTCCGAGAAGTACCAGAACGAGCAAAAGGAACTTGAAACAAAAATAAGACAGCTTCACGAAACGATGGAAGCCGCCGTACAGACCGCAGCGGATGCTGAAAAGTGGATTGCCCTAATGAAACAGTATGTCAACCCTGTGGAGCTGACCGCCGAACTTCTGAACACTCTAATTGAAAAAATAACCGTCCACGAAGCTGTCAAGGGCGAGGACGGAAGTCGTGAGCAGGAAGTAGAAATCTACTACCGCTTCATCGGCAAAATCGACTGACCTTTCTTTTTTACCCAACAATATCTTTAATTAAGGGAAACGGGACTTGGATTTCCGGATATTAATACAATGGAACCATTGGCTGAGGCACTGGATGTATCACTTTTGGAGCTGATGCGATCAGAAATGCAGACAATCGAAGGGGCTAACGTGAAAAAAGATGAGGCAGCAGAAAAAGATGGGACAGTAGAAATGAATGAAGCAGCAGAAAAAAACGGGATGGCAGAAAAGAGAGAGAAAGCAGAGAAAAAATACACGTCTGCAGAGGTGACTGAGATGATGCAATCAATGGAAGAAATACGAAAACAGCAACAGCATCAGGATAAAATCGCAGGCTATCTTGCGATACCGGTAATTCTGCTCATTGTGGCTGTGTTTAAATTCTCTGGTCATGCAAACCTTGGCGGTGCGTTATTTGCCGGGCTTCTTGGCGCGGGAGCTGCTGTGAGTGGATATTATCTGTGGGTGAATCGGGAAGATAAGGAAAGCAAAAGAATTTATGGATTTTTTACAATCACTCTGACCGGCATATTTTTCACAATATGTTCTTTCCTGGTTCCTGACGGATTCTGGGAACAACATAGACAGGAAGCAAGTCTCATCACATGTCTGGTGAATCTGGCGATTGTGATATACGCATTTGGATTTGCAGTAAAGAGAATGTGCAAGGAAAAAAAGAACCCGGTACTTATTGCTGTTGTGGTGGTTCTGGAGATTTTGATAACGGCGTGGACTTTACATGGCTTTGCTGCCAGGTCCATAGAAAATGCCATGGGAACCAGCAAGGGGGATGTGGCAGAACAGTACGCAACACAGCTGTTGCTCAATGAAAAAAATCTTGAAGAAGACTGGATACGGGGATATAGTTATGTTCAGATTGACCTGCATCCGGATATCTACCGTGTAGGTTTTTCCTATTATGCAGATCAAAAAGACGCAGAAGCGGGAAAAGAAAGCATATATGGCTATGATATTCAGGTGGATTCTGATTATAAAATTACGATAAAAGAAGGAAGTTCTGCAATTGGAATGGATTTGTGGAGTGAAAAAATAGAAGGGTAGATCGTATTTGAAAAAACGGGAGAAAAGAACATGAAAGTAGTAATTGCAATTGATTCATTCAAAGGGAGCATGAGTTCTATAGAAGCGGGTGAAGCTGCCGCAGCAGGCATTCGGAAAGTATATTCGGAAGCCAAGACCAAGGTTTATCCGCTGGCAGATGGCGGGGAAGGGACAGTGCGGGCACTGGCCCAGGGACTTGGGGGAAGCTTGGAGAATGTGACAGTTACTGGACCACTTGGAGCCCCGGTTGTCTGCGAATATGCAATTTGGGAGAAACGTAATATAGGCGGTTCAGGTAGAATTGATTTTGTGGGAAAAGAGATGATGGCTGTTTCAGAGAATGCTTCCGTAGTAGAAAATACTTCTATAATAGAAAGTAAACGTGGCTACAAGAATGAGAAAAAGTGCGGAAAGACTGCCATTATAGAAATGGCTGGTGCAGCCGGGATCACTTTGGTTCCACCTGAACTTCTGAATCCTATAAACACTACAACCTATGGTGTTGGAGAGGTCATAAAAGACGCCATTTCCAAAGGCTGCCGAAATTTTATCATCGGAATCGGAGGCAGTGCAACGAATGATGGTGGAATCGGTATGCTTCAGGCTTTGGGAGGAGAGCTTCTGGATAAAAGTGGAAAACAGGTGCCATTTGGAGCAGAAGGTGTGGAAAAGCTTGCCTCCATCAGTTGCAAAAATTTGCTTCCGGAATTAAAAGAATGCAGCTTCCGCATTGCCTGTGACGTGGACAACCCTTTATATGGGGAAAAAGGCTGCAGCTATATCTTCGGCCCCCAGAAAGGCGCAACACCGGAGATGGTGGAGCTGATGGACGGGTGGATGGAAAACTATGCAAAGATAACAGAAGAATATTTTGCAGATTCCAAAACCCAATTGGGAAAATTTAATTATGATCCAAACTACCCAGGCTGCGGAGCAGCCGGAGGCCTTGGCTTTGCCTTCCGTACTTTTCTTCATGGAAAACTGGAACCAGGTATAAGCATTGTCCTGGAAGAAATCGGCATAGAAAATCAGATAAAAAATGCAGACATCGTAATCACTGGTGAAGGTCGTCTGGATGGCCAGACCGTTATGGGAAAAGCGCCCATCGGAATTGCCAGACTTGCAAAGAAATATGGAAAGCCAGTGCTTGCCTTTTCTGGCTCGGTCACTGAAGATGCTGCCTCTTGTAATGAAGCTGGAATCGACGCTTTTTTCCCAATCCTCCGTCAGGTGACCACTCTGGAAGAAGCCATGGATCCGCAGACTGCACAGAAAAATATGGAAAGTGCTGTAGAGCAGGTGTTCCGGGTGATTAGGCTGAAAGAAAGGAATTGGTGAAATTATGGGCGGAAAAGTGCTGGAATTAGAGTCGGATAAACTGATTGAGCAAGGACTTGAGCTTGGAAGACTGGAAAATCAAATGGCTACAGCCGTCAAAATGTTGCAAGTGGGCAAGTATACGATTGAGGAAATTGCAGATATTTCTGGTTTAACGGTTAAAAAAATATGTGCGTTGAAGGATGAAAAGAATCTGTGAGCCAGAGAAATATGGAGAAAAACCATGAATTCTGCAACTCCTCCCTCTTGACTTCTCCCACAAACAAGAGTAATATGAACTACAACGCAATGGCGCGTTAGTGTGATAACGCCGCCATTGCATTTTTTTTACCCGGAAATGGGGAAACAACCTCGAAATGAGGAAACACACCGATAAAATATCGGTGGTGCTGTGATTAATGAGTTTTTTACAAAGAGGAGGAAAGAAAAATGAAGAAGAGCTATTTATGGAGAAAAATGACAAGTGGTCTTATGGCAGCAGCTGTTACCGTGACAGCAATGCCGGGACTTGGACTTACAATGGTACAGGCAGAAGAGAAGAAAACATTAAAGGTAGCAATGGAGTGCAGCTATGCACCATACAACTGGACACAGCCAGATGATTCCAACGGAGCTGTTCCCATTTCCGGAAGCTCTGATTACGCATATGGATACGACGTTATGATGGCGAAAAAAATCTGTGACGAGCTGGGATACGATCTGGAAATCGTGAAACTGGACTGGGATTCCCTGGTACCGGCTGTCCAGTCTGGAAAAGTTGACTGCGTAATCGCAGGTCAGTCCATTACATCCGAACGTCAGCAGATGGTAGATTTCACAGAGCCATACTACTATGCATCCATTATTACCCTGGTAAAAAGCGACGGCGATTATGCAGATGCAAAAAGTGTGGCAGATCTGAAGGGCGTTACCTGTACTTCCCAGCAGAACACTATCTGGTATGATTCCTGCCTGCCGCAGATTGAGGACGCAAACATTCTTCCTGCACAGGAAAGTGCGCCTGCCATGCTGGTTGCCCTGGAATCTGGAAAATGTGACGCTGTTGTAACTGATATGCCTACCGGAATGGCTGCCTGCGTAGCTTACCCGGATTTCAAACTTCTTGATTTTTCTGGCACAGACGGAGATTTTGAGGTATCAGATGAGGATATCAACATTGGTATTTCCGTACATATGGAAGTAACAATATAGAACGGTTCGTTTGGGTAATAGAATAAGAAAAACCAAGGAGGAACGAACCATGAAGGATTTGAAAACAAGAATTACGGAGAATGGCATTGATTATGTACTTGTCGGGGATTATTATATCCCAGACTTGAAGCTGCCGGAGGAAAAGCGATCTATCGGTAAGTGGGGACGAATGCACAGGGAGTATCTGAAAAAGCAGTGCTACGGTAGATATTCCAGTTTACTGCTGACCGGAAAACTTTGGAGCTATCTGGAGGATTTGGACGAACAAGCGGAGGAACGGTTTACGTGTATTGTTGATCAGATGAAAGCGGCTGAGGGAGTGACGGAGGAATTGAAGCGGAAAGATGCTATGCTTTGGGTACAACGGTGTAATAATATTAGAAACAGAGCAGAAGAAATTGTACTGAACGAAATGGTTTATATTTAGTATGGAGCAGTCAGCCGAAAGGCTGGCTGTTTTTCTTTTCCTAGCGACAGAAAATGATTGACAATGTTATAAGACTGTGGTAGTCTGAAAACAAGAACAGACTACTGTAGTCTTATAGGAGGCGAAACAAGTGACAGAGGAAAATATCAAACTTTTTGATTCGGAATTAAAGGTAATGGATGTTCTGTGGAAGGATGGTGACGTGCCAGCGAAATATGTTGCAGATACTTTAAACAGAGAAGTCGGCTGGAATAAAAACACAACGTATACATTGATTAAGCGGTGTATCAATAAAGGCGCGATTGAACGAACGGAACCGGGATTTATGTGCCATGCGCTTATAGCAAAAGAACAGGTACAGGATCTGGAAACAGATGAACTTATTGATAAGATATATGATGGATCTGTTGACAAGTTGTTTGCGGCACTTCTTGGCAGAAAAAAACTTTCTATGGAGCAGATTAAGAACCTGAAGCAGATCGTCAGTGAATTGGAATGAGGTGATGTATATGAGCCTGCTGCAAATGAGTTTTCTGGGAACGGTTATTATTTTACTTATTGTGGTATTAAGGGCTGTGCTTATCAACAGATTACCGAAGAAAACATTTTTGATTTTATGGTGGATTGCATTAATACGGTTATTAGTTCCATTTTCCATAAAATCAGTCACAAGTATTTATTCTCTGTTGCAGAGTATTTATTCTGATATAAACCCAGTGAGAACGGCGCAAACGACAACATTTTTACCCATTCATGGGAATATGCCTGAGATAGCAAATGGATTATCAGAGGCTATGGTACAGAGAACAGAATCCATTTCGATTTTGAGTGTAATATGGCTGGCAGGTCTGTTACTTTGTTTTGGATTTTTTGCGGTTTCCTATATAAAATGTTATCGGGAATTTCGATTTTCGCTGCCTGTTGAAAATGATATTTTGGAAGCATGGAAGGAAAAACATCCACTAAAAAGGAGTCTATCCATCCGGCAGACAGAAACCATAGCTGCACCACTTTCTTATGGTGTGATTCGCCCAGTTATTTTAATGCCGAAAAATACAGAATGGAAAAATATTTATCAGCTTCGTTATGTGTTGGAACATGAATATGTGCATATCAGACGGCTTGATATGCTTACAAAGCTGATAATGATTGCTGCAGTATGCATTCATTGGTTTAATCCTCTTGTGTGGGTAATGTATATTCTTTTTAACAGAGATTTGGAATTATCCTGTGACGAAACCGTAGTCCGTAGATTTGGAATGGATATAAAGTCGGTATATGCAACTGCTTTAATATCTATGGAAGAAAAAAAGAGCGGACTGACACCATTATGTAACAGTTTCAGTAAAAATGCGATTGAAGAGAGGATAAGAGCAATTATGAAGATAAAGAAGACATCTAAGTTTGCAGTAATTATAAGTGCAGTATTGGTAATTTGCGTGACAGGTGGATTTGCAACTTCCGCATCATCCTTGGAGAAAAAGACAGAGACAGCGCAAGAAAACGGTGAAACAACAGTTGCTTTAAACGAAGTGAATATCCGGGAAGATGAATCACTTTCAAGTTCGGATGTGGAATGGTGGACAGCAGAAGAGTATGCGAAATGGCTGGACGAGGAAAAAGAAGTTCTGCAGTCTATGATTGGTGAAAAAGCTTATACAGGCGGCGACGGATGGTTTGTATGGACACAGGAAAAGGTAGATGAGACGATTGCACTTTATGAGGATAATCTTCAAAAAATAAAAGATGGGATGAAGTTGTCGAAATCATCTGATGATGCAGTGGGAATTACAATGGCATATTCTCCGGAAAATATAGAATATGCGAAGCAGGAAGCAGAAACGGTCACCGAAAATAAAGACAGTAATGAAAATGTATTCAGCGAAGAACAGCTTTCTGAATATGCAAAAGCGGGAATAACTTACCAGAAAGAAACAGGATTTCTGATGTATGATGGAAAGACCATTGGATATTTCCGGGATGAGTTTAAGCCGGGTACTTATACAATAAGTTCCAAACGTGGAGGTACGCTTCGAGTTGAAGTGCAAAGGGAAAACTATGGCACCATCACAGACGTAAAGGCAGAACCGTTATCAGATGATTTTTGGTCAGAACCGGCAGTATTGGTTGAAAGTTCCGGCGGAGAAGCTGTAACTGCAGATGAAATGAAAGGATCTGTTTTTGAAGAAGGAGGAAGTGAGAACATAGCGGCTGATGACATGGGCGAATATAGCAGTGAAGAGGGAAAAGGTCTTAATATTGCTGTTCCACAGGAGTATGCTGATTATGGAGTATCTTGTGATGCTCAAGGAAACTGGGTTTATAATGGTAAGATTATAGCAGATTTATATGATGAGGGAAGGGGAATCTTTTCTAACAGCAACGGAACTATGTACATTGAAGTAACGAGAGACAAAAGTGGAAAGATCAGCAGCTTTCAAAAAGTAAGCAAAAATAGAATGCAGGAATTATTTACTGAATTTAATCCGGAAGCGGAAACATTTGATGGATATACTTCAGAGGCGAAACATTAAGTTAGTATTAAATGAAACGAGGACGATTAGGTGGGAAAAATATTGCTGGTATCATTCGAGGGAGCTGAGGAAGATTTGGTAAATTCTGTTATTTCTGTGTTAGATTCCGGCAGAGAGAAATTTCTTTTTCAGGAAATACAATTTCAATCGAAAATATGGCATAAGGGTATAGCGATTGATTTGAAACGGAGAGAAGTCGTTCGTGATAATAGAAAAATAGAATTAACTTACACCGAGTTTGAAATCCTGCAGTTATTAGCACAAAATCCAGGAAGAGTATTTAGTAAAGAACAGATTTATGATATAGTCTGGAAAGAATCCTATTTTGGCGATTACAATATAGTAATGAGCCATATCAGTCATATTCGTGAGAAAATAGAAGATGATCCGGGTAACCCGGTATATATTCAAACCGTCTGGGGTGTAGGATACAAGTTCAATGAGAAGGCAGGCAGCGAGTAAATTCGCTGCCTTTCCTTTACAGGGATGGATTCAGATTTTGCTGAGTTTTAAGATAATATTGCTCTGCTGATACAACCAGTCTGTGAATTCTGTCGGACTGGTTGCTCCTGCCTTTACAGCTTTCTTACGCTGCAGAGCTTCTTTCTTAAAAAGGTCAAACGCATTTTTCATTTCTTCCAGGCGTTCAATCGGAAAATTAGCAGTTTTTTGGGACTTATTGATTTTATTACGCCAATTCTGGCATTCATTTTTATAAAGCAGATCATAGTTATTTTCTCTGGCTCGTTCATCAAACTCCCTTTTGTTTTGAAGTGCCTGTGCTTTACGGCACTTATCACTGCACAGTTCATAACGCTGGCTTTTTGCCAGAAAATATTTTCCACAGACTTTGCACTGACGGAAACAAAGGCCCCAGTCATTCAGTCGATTCAAGTAATAAGTGATAAGCGGATAAAAAGAGCTATAGGCAGCTACGCATTCTGTTCTGCGCCTATTATCCGGAAACCAAAGTTCAAGTCGAGTGATTTCAGCAGGAGTGTTGCGGAAATAAAGACTGCCAGTATGAAAACGTTCTGGTTTTCCGGTATCAGAATTAAAATTCATGACATTTTCTGTTTGGAATGCCTGAGTCAAAATTTGGATTTTTTCTATAAAACGATCACAGGCAGTATTACGGTCACGATATTCCCTTGTAACAAGATATTCATTCCAAATACGGAATGTAGCATACATTCTCACCGGATCACCGGTGAGATATTTTTTTGCCAGAAAATCACCAGCAGTCTGTTCCAGTGCAGGCTGTTTCCAACGGTTAGTGTGCAATGCATCACGTAGGGGAGCAAGTCCATATATATTCCAGTTCTTTTCTTTATCATATTCAAAATCTATCAGAAAACGTCCTAGAGGACGTGTTATATCATATATGACATCGTTATCTTTATTTCCGTCCAGTCGAAAACGGATTTGATGTTCCGTTCCGATTAAAATTCGCTCCTTCATTTTGTCTCTATCCAATGCCAGAACGAAGAGGATGTGGTCGTAGCAAGGTTCTTGCCTTATAAATTGATAAGCCATTTCTATTTGCTCCTGTTTTGTATGGTAATTTTAAAAAATATAATATTAGTTACATTTATGGTATCGCGAAAGTATTGAAAAGTCAAGATGAGATTGATAAGATACGATTGAATGGTAATTTCGTACTATGCAGTGTACTTTGACAACTTTATGACCGTCTAACCTGAGATAAACCGCCATGACCTTCGATAAAAGAAGTGAGCGCATCCGAATGGATGACGTGTTGTATGCCTTGACAGCAGTATGACTCAGGAAACAGGAAAGAGAAAACGGCAATGAGAAGCTAAAAAAATGAGATCAAAAATGGAGGAACAACATGAGTGAAAATAAGAGATTAAACAATTATGATGAACTGCCTCTTGTACTGGATGTGGCTGATATTCAGCGGATTATGGGGATTTCCAGAGTAACGGCTTATGAACTGGTTCATACACCCGGTTTTCCGGCATTTCGAAGCGGCAGATTAATTAAGGTTAGTAAAATTGCTTTTTTCGAATGGATGGAAAAGGGGAATGGAAGGGTGCCGGAGAATAGTAACTAAATCTGGAGCAGAGCGGAGAGCGAAGTCTTTTGTGCAGGTTAAGGGCGGCAGCCATTGCCCAGTGAGTTGATGCGTGCGTCTACTCGTACTGGGTATTACCTGACGCAAATTCACGCAGGTTTGCAGCTTCGCTGCCTTATTTAATTTGGAAAAACGTGAAAAAGGAGGGCAAGAAAATTATTGAAAGCAACAAGACACAATGGACGCTCCGGGAAAAATGGCACTTATAATCCCAGGCATAATGATCGCCGTTTCGACTTGGAAAACAGTGAACATATTGATGCTGGAAGAGTCAGAGAAAATATTTACTGGGACTGTTACCGTGGCTATACCACAATGCAGAACAGGGAAGAAGATTCTCAGGATATCAGTTTTGAGAAAATTGAATGTACTTTTTATCAGGAACATTATGGAAAATATATAGAAGCGCAGAATGAAAGAAATGCAAGAACCCGTCATACAGAGCGTAACCGATCTGTGGAAGATTTACTAAAGAACAATAAAACCTGTCCAGAGGAAACTATTTTTCAAATAGGAACAGTAGAAGAATCTGTTTCCTATGAAATATTACTTGCGGTCGTACAGGACTTTACAAAGCAGTTCACAAATCGGTTCGGTTCTCATGTCCATATTCTGGACTGGGCACTGCATTTGGACGAAGGAACGCCGCACATTCATGAACGTCATGTTTTTGATTGTGAGAATAAGTACGGGGAAATCTGTCCCCAGCAGGAAAAAGCACTGGAAGAATTAGGGATTGCACTTCCAAAACCGGATAAACCTAAAGGCCGCAATAATAATCGAAAGCAGACTTTTGATGCTATTTGCCGGACAATGCTTTTTGATATAACTCGAAAATACGGGTTGCATCTGGAAGAAGAACCGTCTTATGGAGGGCGAGATTATCTTGAAAAGCAGGATTATATCCTGTTTAAGCAAAAGGAACAGATGAAAAACCAGACAGAAATACTGGATACACTTACTTTGAAAATTGAAGAAGTAGAAGCTTTGATCGATGAAGTTTCAGATATTGCTTACGACAAAGCTGTGGAGGTTGTGACGGATGAGGTCAGAGTGGAAACCCATAAAGAAGACATTCGTCTGGTAGAACAGTCAAAGGCGTGGGTGCTTTCCCCTGAGCGCAAGGCTTCCCAAAAAGAAAGAACTTATGCTGTAAGTCGATTGGACGGAGTAATTACCAAAATTACAAAAGCTATGCAGACAGCAGTTAAAACAATCCAGACCACGCTGATAAAACCGGAAGTCAAAAAGGTGAATACCGAACAGATTAAGAAAAAAGCCAGAAGTTCCATTCTGGATAGGCTGGCAAAAGCAAAAATTACTGCGGAACAGGAGAACCGAGAGCGATGGGAACACGAAGGAAGAACTAAATTGGGAAGGAACGATATGGAGTTGTGATGTAAAGAAAAGAGGAAAAGGATGAATATATTTGAAGCAGTTAAACAGTCTGTGACTACCCGGCAGGCTGCAGAAAGCTATGGAATACGGGTAAACAAGAATGGAATGGCGGTCTGTCCATTTCACCGTGACAAGAATCCAAGCATGAAAGTGGACAGGCGTTTTCATTGTTTCGGATGTCAGGCAGATGGGGATGTGATTGATTTTACGGCACACTTGTACAATTTAAAACCAAAAGAGGCGGCAGAGAAATTGGCAAGAGATTTTTCTATACATTATGAGAACATGGGGCACAGCCCGCCACAGAGAAAACAAATCAAACGACAGCTAACACAGGAACAGAGGTATCTGCAGGCAGAAAATAGATATTTCCGTGCACTGGCAGATTACCTGCATTTGTTGAAACAGTGGAAAGAAGAGTGTGCTCCGAAACAGGTGGAAGATGTCTGGCATCCGCTGTTTATGGAGGCATTGGAAAAAATATCAGAAACAGAGTACCTGTTGGATACATTATTATCAGGCACATTAGAAGAACGAGTTGCCGTAGTGGTGGCTCATGGGAAGGAGGTGACAGCGATTGAACAGAGAATTTCAGACTTTATCACCACAGACACGACAGGAATTGTGCGAAGTAATGGATATAATGGAAACGGAGTTGACAGTAGAGGAAATCAGAGAACAACTGGAAATGACACAGAAGGGTGCTGTGAAAAACAATCGGCATAACTGTAAGCTAATTTTAGAACATGATCCTCTGTTAAAAGATGTATTCCGGCACAATATTTTGACTGAGCAGACAGACATTGTAAAACCCGTGTGGTGGGAACGGATAAGCCCGGCATTCACAGATATGGATTTGAACTATATTATGCTTTATTTGGAAGAGACTTACGGTCTGACGATGGATAAGATTGTGCAGAAAAGTATTGTCCATCAGGCAGATCGGAACAAATATCACCCTGTCCGGGATTATTTGAACAGTCTGCAATGGGATGGGCAGGAACGTATCCGCTATGTGCTGCATCATTTTCTTGGTGCACCTGTGGATGAGTTGACCTATGAAAGTATGAAAATGTTTTTGCTGGGAGCTATTGCCCGTGCGTTCCGCCCCGGAATTAAGTTTGAATATATGCTCTGTCTGGTCGGGGGTCAGGGCGTGGGAAAATCTACATTTTTTCGTTTCATGGCAGTAAAGGATGACTGGTTCACTGATGACATCGGCAAACTGGATTCGGAAAAAGTTTATTGTCAGCTTCGTGGTCATTGGATGATTGAAATGTCTGAAATGGTCGCAACGGCACGCTCTAAGAGTATTGAGGAAACAAAGAGCTTTCTGAGCAGGCAGAAAGAGACTTATCGGGATTCTTATGCAGTATATGCTCTTGATCGTCCGAGGCAATGTGTATTTGGAGGAACATCCAATATTAAGCGATTCCTGCCGTTTGACCGTACCGGAAATCGAAGATTCGTTCCGGTTCAGACGAACCGGGCAGAGATGGAGGTTCATATCCTCGAAAATGAGAAGGAATCCAGACAGTATATTGATCAGGTGTGGGCGGAAGCAATGATGTTGTACCGTAATGGAAATTTTAAACTGGCGTTTTCAAAGGAAACAGAAACACAGCTTGATAAACTGCGGCAGGAGTTCATGGCGGATGATACGGAAGCCGGAATGATACAGGCATGGCTGGATGAACATGAAGACAGAAAAGTCTGTTCATTGATGCTTTTTAAAGAGGCACTGGACAATCCTTATGTAAAGCCGAAGAAGGCGGAGACAGACCGCATCTGTGAAATCATGAATACAAGCATTGTGGGTTGGAAACAGGGGACGATGACAAGATTCAAGGATTACGGTACACAGCGTTCGTGGGTATGTGTAAACGAAAACTGTAAACGAGACGCAAAAGACTTAAAAAATGAAAATGACTGGCATCCGATTACTGAGAAGGAAGCCCGGCAGGTGGAGTTACCTTTCCAGTAAAATGCCAGTCAGGTTTACGGTAGTTGGCGTGTTGTTTACACTTTTTTCGATGGATATTGCTTTGACTTGTAGAATTTGTAAACAGTAAACAGATATATAAGAGTAATTTGGTATTGAGGAAAGAAAACTGAAAAAACAAAAAGAATTAGATTTTTTGGAGTTTGTTTACAGCGGTGGTTTACAACAGGGATGCCCCTTTGACCGGCATCTATTTAAGTTGAACAGGAATGGCATTTGGCAGGACTATTTCAAAAAACATTTTCATAGTTATGGACAAAGACATACGGGAGGAGGTGGAAATTCCGCTATGAAAAAGAGAAAACTTAATTATCGATTCCATAATCCAAACACTGCGGAAGTAACCGCCGACTATCTGTTAAAGATATTGATTGAAGCAAATGCAAGTAAGGTGGAACAGGCAATACAAGAAGCAGCGGATGAGCTTCCCAATGAACCAAAACATGATGGAGGGTGTCCTGCGTAGCGCGTGGGATGCCTTTTATTTTTTTGCTATTGCTTGTGTTCTGTCTGAAAATCAGTTAAAATTAGTTCTAGAAAGTCATAGATTAGTCATAGAATTTAGTCATAGAAAATTTTGAAAGGCGGAAGAATATGATATATACGGATAGCCAATTAAAAGAAAAGATTGTTCGCATGATAGAATCTTTTGAAAATGAAGTTGTAGAATTTAAAGAAGCACGCACAAATTATTCGTTTAATGACATTGGTAAATATTTTTCTGCACTTAGCAATGAAGCAAATCTTCGGGGATTACAGGAGGCGTGGCTGATTTTCGGAATTTCGGATGATAAACGATATGTAGGAACGGAATTTCGGAAACAGGGAAGTCTGCAAAGTTTGAAAAAGGAAATCGTAAATGGAACCAATGAACGATTGACATTTCTGGAGATATACGAACTGACAATGGAAAAATGTCGAGTGATAGCATTTCAAATTCCTCCAGCTATTAGGGGGATTCCGACAACATGGCAAGGGGCAGCGTATGCCAGAGAGCATGAATCTATATCACCGCTTCCGATGAATAAAGTAGATCTACTTAGAAGTCAAATAGGAATGGATTGGTCAAAAGAAATTGTAGAAGATGCAACGATAGAAGACTTGGATGAAGAAGCGATTAAAAGAGCAAGAGAACTTTTCTCAAAACGTCAGAGTGATCGAAAAAAAGCACAGGAAGTTTTAAAGAAACTGTCTGATATTGAGGTTTTAAATAAAGCTGGTATTACAATAAAAGGAAAAATCACCAGAACGGCATTATTGTTATTAGGAAAAAGTGAGGCTAAATATTTCTTTGATGGCTTTATTCCTAGAATTACCTGGACACTTTATAATGCAGATAATTCGGTAAAAGCTTATGAACATTTTGATATACCGATGTTAATGGCAGTGGATAAGGTATATTCCAGGATCAGAAATGTAAAGTATCGTTATATTGCCGGACAGCAGACTTTGTTTCCGGATGAAGTAGATCAATATGAACCAGAGCTGATCAAAGAGATTATTAATAACTGTATTGCTCATCAGGACTATCGCTTGCGTGGAAAAATCAACGTAGAGGAATTTGAGGACAGACTGGTATTTATCAATGAGGGGGCTTTTATACCAGAAACTATTGAACAAGCACTGGAACCGGGATATAAACCACCGTATTATCGAAATGTGTTTTTGTGTAACGCAATGGTAAATCTGTATATGATTGATACAAATTCAATGGGAATACCAATGATGTATCAGATACAGCGTGATAAATGCTTCCCATTGCCGACATATGATTTGAACACAATTAATAGAGTTACAGTGACTGTGTACGGAAAGATATTGGATAAGAATTATACTCAGCTTTTATATTCCAATGAAGATTTAGATATGAGAACTGTATTTTTGTTGGATAAAGTTCAGAAACAGGAAGTAGTTTCTAAAGAAAGCTTTAAGGATTTGAAGAAAAAAGGTCTTGTGGAAGGACGTTATCCTAATGTTTTTGTATCTTTCAAGGTGGCAGATATTGTCGGACAGAAAGCTGCTTATGTTCGAAATAAAGGGTTAGATGATGATATTTGCAAGCAGTTAATTATAAAAGCACTTCAGTCAATGGGAGAAGCCAGCAAAAGAGATTTAATGGAAGTACTGGAAAAAGCATTGCCAGAAGTACTTAGCGATGAACAGAAATCGAAGAAGGTTTCTAATTTGTTACAGGCAATGAAAAAGGATGGAATTGTTGTTACAACAGGAACTAATAGGTATGCAAAGTGGTACTTGATAAAAAATGATTGATTTACAAAAATGCGAGGGGGATGAAAAATGAAATATATTACACAAGATTGGACATCTACTAAGGATGGATATTTATTTTTTGTTCAAAGACTACAAGAAATGTTGTTTCATTATTCAGATGATATTGTTAAAGCGCCTGTTCATAATACACAAACATTATTAGAAGAATATGTTGATACTGAAAAAGATGTGGTGAAAGGGAGTATTAAGCAATATCAATTAGATATAATTGCAAAAGAGATTAAGTCGAGTTTAATGACAGACGTTATTGTTCGAGAGTTGTATAAATATGAAGTTATTGAAGAGATGGCAAAATTTTTAGATAAAGATCAAAGAACAGCGGTACATTATATATTCAATAAGATACCAAAGAAAAAGTACTATGAAATATGTTGTAAATACTTGAAAGAAAATTTGTCGGAATCAAACCGTAAAACAGAAATTGAAAAAGGACTTCGTGCTTGGCTTGCTTTTTTGCTATGGCATGGATATTCATCGGAATATATATATAGATTCCTGAGAAATATATTTGAGGAAAGTATAAATGATCCAGAAAAAAAAGCACAGATTTTTTTGAATAGGTTTGATTTTGAAATTGGTAAATACAAAGTGTACTTTGTTTTTTATGAAAAATTAAAGCCATATCAAAAGTTGTTAAATGAAAGATTGCATATTTCGTTTGAAGATGATGGTTGCTTTAAACAGATTAAAAGAAAGCAAAAGTCCTTTATAGGGGTTATGGAAACAAAGGCATATGATAATTATTCAGCAATGAAACGAGCGTATTCTGCATTAGAAATTTTTTTGAGATATTTAGAAGTTTTTTTGAATGATAATATCAGTGTAATAGGTAAAAACGGATTGGTAATTCGACAAGATACCCAAGAGGGAATAATTCTTCCCGTAAAAGCGTTTGGGTATAAAAGTATCAAGCCTGAGCCACGAGAAAATTTTAAAACTGAAATAGATACAATTGTTTTGGGATGCCAAGAAAAAGGAAAGGAAACTTATTCTCAGCTTAATAAGATTGTTGATTTGCATAATGCGGCATTAAATCAACAAGACTTAAATGATGCATTTCTTAATTTGTGGTCAGCGTTGGAGGTTGCAAGTGTTACAGATAGTTCAAAATCCAAAATTGAAAGCGTTACTGATAATATAGTTTCCATTCTACAAAATGACTATTTCGAATGCATATTTTCTAATATACTTGACGATTTGAAAAATAATTTAGGTAATCGAAAAGTAAGTTTGTTGCTTAAAGATATAACAGAATTCGATAAAGAGATTTGTAAAATCGCAGGCTTTATATTTCTTGAAAAATATGAGAAATATCGAGAAGATTATTTTGCGAATGAGCTTAAGTATTATCCCAATATACGTTATAAAATATATAACTTATATGAGCAAAGAGAAAATCGCGAAAAATTATGGCATCTTTCCGAAAAGTATTGTCAAAGAATTGAATGGCATCTTTATCGCTTATATAGGCTTAGAAATGCTATTGTTCATGCAGGGGAAAGCCATAAACGAATACAAATGTTAGGAGAACATTTGCATATCTATGTGGATCGTGTAATTCTTGAGTTGATGGTTAAATTAGCAAAAGATAAATGCCTTGGGACGATACAAGATGTTTTTACAGATACATATTTGTTATTGAATAAAAAGAAAAAAAATTTAAAAGAACCAGGTAATGTTGATGAACAATCCATTATGCTATTGTTAGAAAATTTTTTTATCGAAGAGTAATGCATATAAGGAATATTCTGAAGAAAGGGTATTCCTTATTTTGCTATTTACAATTATATTTTAGATGGTACAATAAAGTTGTAACAGAACGACTTAAATATAACAGAAAGGTATTAGATATGAATATAGCTGCTTATTGTCGTGTCTCCACTGATAAAGCTGATCAGCTCAACAGTCTGGAAGCTCAAAAGCAATTTTTCTCTGAGTACACCCAGCGTACTGGTGACAACTTAGTTAGATTATATGCAGATGAGGGTATTTCAGGCACGAAAATAAAAAATCGAAAAGAATTTTTACGCATGATGGCTGATGCTGAACATGGACTATTTGATATGGTAGTAGTAAAGGACATCTCTCGCTTTGCCAGAAATACTGTAGACCTTCTGCAGAATGTCCGCAAACTGAAAGCATTAGGAATCGAGACACAGTTTTTGACGGCCAACATGACCAGCATGGGAAACAGTGAATTTGTTCTGACAATCTTCGGTGCATTGGCGCAGGAAGAAAGTGCCAATACTTCAAAGCGTGTGAAATTCGGCAAGAAAATGAATGCTGAAAAAGGACGAGTTCCGAATATTGTGTACGGATATGATAAAACCATTGGAGATTACTTTAATTTGGCAATCAACGAGGAAGAAGCAGCTGTTATCAGGCAGATTTATAAATGGTATATCGAAGAAGGATATGGTGCCGCCAAGATTGCAAACATGCTGAATGCGAAAGGCATCCGAACAAAGCGTAATTGTCAGTGGAGCCAGAATGCGACGTGCCGGATTTTAACGAATGAACTTTATACCGGAAAAATTATCAATGGAAAGCAGGAAGTAACTGACTTCCTGACCGGACAGAGAACGGAAAAAGATGAAACGGAGTGGATGGTAACAGAACGTCCGGAACTGCGGATTATTGAGCCGGAAATGTATGAAAAGGCACAGGAGATTTTGGAGTGCAGAAGCAAGACTTTTAAATTAACAAAGGAACGGCAGAGCAATAAGTATTTGTTTTCTACTCTGATTAAATGTAAGGAATGTGGCTGGTCATTTCGACGAACTGTTCGTACTTATAAGAATACTTATATTCGCTGGGTATGTTCCGGTCATAATGGACGTGGGGCGGATAGCTGCCCGAATGCTCAGACAGTGGACGAGGAAGAGTTGATTGAAGTTCTGTCCGAATACTTTTCCGAGCTGCTGAAAGCAAAGAAAAATGTAATTCGTCACGTAACAGGCGAATTCCAGAGGGTTTACAAAGCCAAGGATGAGAACCTGAATTACGAAAAGGAATTGAACGCACAGCTTCACAAGCTTCAAAAAATGCGTCAGAAATACATGGATATGTACACCGATGACCTCATTACACGTGAGGAACTGAATGAAAAAATCGGCGGCACAAAACAGGAAATCGAGCGTCTGGAGAATGAGTTGAAAATGGTTGCTTATCACCTGACAAAAGGTGAACAACTGGAAACAATCTTGAATCGCACGTTTAAAGAGATTGAAGATATTTCCGATGTTCACCAGATGACCAATGCACAGCTTAAACGGATTATCCAGAAAATTGAAGTAGACAAGGATGGTAACGTAGATATTTACTTACGAATCTTCGGTGATTTAGGCTTAGATGAAACCGTTCTAATTAGTGACAACCAAACAGAAAGGCAATACAGAGCTTCTGGATGCCCTGAACAGCGTACTGGATAAAATGACAGAGGATGATTACAAAGAAATGATGGACGAAGCAATTTCCGTACAGCCGCTGTCAGAGTAAGGGTTACAGTGATTTCGCTGCATTTGAGTCTGTTTGAAAAATCATTCCTGCATTTTGTAAGATTCACTTTGCAGGATATTTCGCAGACGGTCTTTGTAAATAAAGTCGAGAGAGATAGGAGAGAAAAATATGCTTCCTGAAACCTTCTGGGGCCGGATCCAGTATCTGCTCCAGCAATACGGCTCCTCCTTTTTGTCAGGAGCCGGAAATACAATGATCATAGCCATTGTAGGCACCTTTTTAGGGTGCCTTATTGGCTTTATAGTTGGAATTATTCAAACAATTCCTGTAGATAAAAGAGACTCCGCCGTTAAAAAGACACTGGTTGGATTTTTCAAATTTATTATGGCATGCTACGTGGAATTTTTCCGCGGCACCCCAATGATGGTACAGGCCATGTTTATCTATTACGGAAGTGCTTACCTGTTTAATATCAACATGTCCATGTGGTTTGCGGCATTTTTCGTAGTATCTATCAATACCGGAGCCTACATGGCAGAAACTGTCCGAGGCGGAATCCTTTCTGTTGACGAAGGTCAGACAGAAGCTGCAAAAGCAATCGGAATGACGCATGTACAGACTATGATGAACGTAATTCTTCCACAGGCACTGCGCAATATCATGCCTCAGATTGGAAACAACCTGATCATCAATATCAAGGATACCTGCGTTCTTTCCATTATTGGAATTGTAGAACTTTTCTACACAACAAAAGGCGTAGCCGGAGCTTATTACACTTACTTCGAATCCTTTACCATCGCTATGGTAATGTACTTTATCCTTACTTTTGTATGCTCCAGACTGCTCCGCCTGCTGGAACACAAGATGGAAGGCCCGCAGAATTATGACCTTGCAACAACGGATACACTGGCTCACACAAGTGGTCTGTATTCCTACCCTAAGAAGAAGGAGGAGAAATGATCATGAGTGAAAAAATCCTTGAAGTCAAACATCTGGGAAAAGCATTTGGCAGCAATCAGGTACTGAGAGACATTGATTTTTCCGTAAGCCCGGGAGATGTGACGTGCATTATCGGACCGTCCGGTTCTGGTAAATCCACACTTCTTCGCTGCCTGAATATGCTGGAAACTCCATCCACCGGAGAAATCAATTATCGTGGAACTGACATCACCAGTAAGAACGTAAACGTTCCGGAATACCGTTCAAAGGTAGGTATGGTGTTCCAGAATTTTAACCTTTTTAACAACATGACTGCTCTGAAAAACTGCACCGTAGGTCAGGTAAAGGTTTTGAAAAAGAGCAAAGAAGAGGCAGAGAAAAAAGCTTTGTATTATCTGGAAAAAGTAGGTATGGCGCCGTACATCAACGCCAAACCCAAACAGCTTTCAGGAGGTCAGAAACAGCGTGTGGCAATCGCAAGAGCCCTTGCCATGGAGCCGGAAATTCTTCTTTTCGACGAGCCAACCTCCGCGCTGGATCCCCAGATGGTAGGTGAGGTTCTGGAGGTTATGAGAGACCTTGCACACGAAGGCCTGACCATGATCATCGTCACCCATGAGATGGCATTTGCCCGTGACGTTTCCAAGCGTGTAATCTTCATGGCAAATGGCGTTATCGTAGAAGACAGACCGCCGAAGGAACTGTTTGAGAATCCGACAGACCCGCTGACAAAAGATTTCCTGAGCCGCTTCCGCAATGCATGAGCCGGAAAGTCGCTTTGCAGATGGGGATTCTGCATTTTTTATCCTTACTTCAATAAGTTAATGTTCACAGTGGCGGTAAATGTGTGCTATACTGGACAATAGATTGGGAAGCTACTGAGAAATTTTATATTTAACCGTAATTGAATTAAGGAGAATCCATGATTGAAATAGGAAAAAAACAGAAGCTTATTGTGGCAAAGACCGTAGATTTCGGTGTTTACCTTGCAGAAGATAAAAATGCAGGCCAGGAAGACAGAGTACTTCTTCCAGCCAAACAGGTTCCGGAAGGAACCAGAGAGGGCGATGCACTGGATGTATTTATTTACAAGGATTCCAGGGACCGTCTTATTGCAACCACCAGAGAACCACTTCTTCAGGTTGGACAGACTGCTGTTCTGAAAGTCCTTCAGGTAACCAAGATCGGTGCATTCCTGGATTGGGGCTTAGAGAAAGACCTGCTCCTTCCATACCATGAGCAGACCAGCCGTGTGCGGGAAGGACAGGAGTGCCTGGTAGCCCTTTATGTAGATAAGAGCAGCCGTCTCTGCGCCACCATGAAGGTATACCATTACCTTTCTACCAGAACCCCATATGTAACAGGTGATTCCGTAAAAGGGCGTGTCTACGAGATCAGCGATCGTTTCGGTGTTTTTGTAGCTGTTGATGACAAATATTCCGCCCTGATCCCAGCCAGAGAAGCCAGCGGCAAATACCGCCCGGGCGAAGTCCTCGACCTTCGCGTTTCCGAGGTGAAAGAGGATGGCAAGATGAACGTCACAGACCGTCAGAAAGCCTACATCCAGATTAACGAAGATGCCGAGAGCGTCCTTAGTATAATCGAAGAATTCGCCGGCGTCCTCCCCTTCGATGACAAAGCCTCACCAGAAGTGATCAAACGCGAATTCGGACTCAGCAAGAATGCCTTTAAACGTGCTGTGGGACACCTTCTGAAAGAAGGGAAGATTGAGATTAAGGACAAACGCATCTACAAGAAATAATGGAATCTGATACACCCTTTATTGGAAAATAATAAAACCTGCATACCATATTGGAATACCCAAAATATGGTATGCAGGTTTTTTCTCTAAAACACGAACGGGTGTTTACCGGGGCTTGAACTTGTGTTAAACTATTTATTAATCATACTTGCTATTTAATGTGTTGGTCGTTATTCCGGACGCGATTTCACAATGTATATTCACCGCCGCGCGTCGCAACGTTTCGGCAAGCTAATGACTAACTACGACTAAGACGCTCAGGAAAGCCTTCGCGCCTAAGTCTCCGTAAGTCATGGATCTCGCCTCCACTAAAACCGCTCCTAAAATGCGCGGCTTGCGAATATACATTGCAAAATCGCTGGTTACTGGAAAGGGAAGAAAGAAACAGTAACGACAACGGGGGTGAGGTGAAGTAGTTGGTATCCCGCAACTTTATTATTTTTTGCCAATCTATCGTTACCAAAAAAGTATAGGGAAATCACTCACTCACCCTCCCCCTTCGTAAAAAGTTCTTATATAACATCAGTCCCAGCCAGTACACAGCATTTGGACAATGTGTATTACTCCAGCGAGCCATTTCAGGCGCGCTCTTAGCGGAGGCGAAATCCAGCGCTTACGGAGACTTATGCGTGAGGGCTCTCCCGAACGCATTAGCCGCAGTTAGCGATTAGTTCGCTGGAGCGTTGCGCCGGCGAGTGAGTAATACACATTGCCCAAATGCGTCCCTCCTGAAAAACTTTTCACCCTCCCAACACACTAAATAGCAAATTTGCGAAGAAGGAGACACACAATGGCTTTTACCCACCTCCACGTCCACACCGAATACTCCCTGCTGGACGGTTCCAATAAAATAAAAGAATACGTTGCCCGTGTAAAGGAGCTTGGGATGGACAGCGCGGCCATCACAGACCATGGGGTCATGTACGGCGTCATCGATTTTTACCGGGCAGCGAAAGCAGCCGGAATCAATCCGATCCTTGGCTGCGAAGTCTATGTAGCCCCTGGTTCCCGCTTCGACCGCGAGATCGGCAGTGGCGACGACCGTTACTACCATCTGGTACTTCTTGCCGAGAACAACCAGGGCTACCAGAACCTTATGAAAATTGTATCCAAAAGCTTTAAAGAAGGCTTTTACTATAAACCACGAGTAGACCTGGAGCTTCTCCGGGAATATCACGAAGGTCTCATCGCGCTGAGCGCCTGCCTGGCCGGTGAAGTAGCCCGGTTCCTTAACAGAGGAATGTACCCGGACGCTAAGAAGGCGGCCCTCCGCTATCAGGAAATTTTCGGCGAAGGCAATTTTTTCCTAGAGCTTCAGGATCATGGAATTCCGGAACAGCAGAATGTAAACCAGCAGCTTCTGCGCATGCACCAGGAGACTGGAATTGACCTGGTAGCCACTAACGATATTCATTACACCTACAAAGAAGATGCTGATCCTCACGACATTCTTCTGTGTCTCCAGACAGGGAAGAAGCTGTCCGATACAGACCGTATGCGCTACGAAGGCGGTCAGTACTACGTGAAATCCGAGCAGGAAATGGCGGCACTTTTCCCATATGCACTGGAAGCCTTGGAGAACACACATAAAATAGCAGAGCGCTGCCACGTAGAAATTGAATTCGGAGTTACCAAGCTGCCAAGATTCGACGTTCCCGAGGGCTACACCTCCTGGGAATACCTGAATAAGCTCTGCTTCGAAGGTCTGGAGCGCCTGTACGATCCGGTTACCCCAGAGCTACGGGAGCGACTGGAATACGAGCTGAACACTATCAAAAACATGGGCTATGTTGACTACTTCCTCATTGTGTGGGATTTCATCCATTATGCCCGCAGTAATGGCATTGAGGTAGGCCCCGGACGAGGCTCCGCAGCCGGAAGTATTGTTGCATATACCCTTGGAATCACCTTACTCGATCCAATTAAATACGACCTTCTGTTTGAACGTTTCCTGAACCCGGAGCGAGTATCCATGCCTGATATTGACGTGGATTTTGGATTTGAGCGAAGACAGGAAGTAATCGACTATGTTGTACGGAAATACGGCAAAGACTGTGTGGTTCAGATTGTTACATTCGGTACTTTGGCAGCCCGCGGTGTTATCCGTGATGTAGGCCGTGTCCTCGATATGCCATATGCCCAGGTAGACTCCATTGCGAAAATGGTTCCTGCCAAAATACCGAACGTGAAGCTTGTCACAATTGACAAAGCCATGGAAGTAAACCCGGAACTGAAAAAAGCATACGACGAGCAGCCGGATGTGCATCATTTGATTGACATGGCTAAACGTCTGGAAGGTCTTCCAAGACATACCTCCATGCACGCTGCCGGAGTTGTAATCAGCCAGAAAGACGTCTCCGAGTATGTGCCCCTTTCACGCGCGCAGGACGGAACCATCGTCACCCAGTTTGTCATGACAACTCTTGAGGAGCTGGGACTTTTGAAAATGGATTTCCTTGGCCTTCGAACCCTGACTGTAATCAACAACGCAGTAAAAAATGTAAAGAAAAATTACGGCATATCCCTTGATATGCAAAAGATAGATTATAATGACCAGAAAGTGCTGGATTCTCTTGGAACAGGTCGTACTGACGGTGTGTTCCAGCTGGAGAGCGGCGGAATGAAAGGATTCATGAAAGAACTGAAGCCACATAGCCTTGAGGATGTAATCGCCGGAATTTCCCTGTACCGCCCAGGCCCTATGGACTTTATTCCCCAGTATATCCGCGGCAAGAACCGTCCAGACACCATCCACTATGATTGTCCTCAGTTGGAGCCAATCCTGAAAGCGACTCACGGTTGTATCGTGTACCAGGAGCAGGTTATGCAGATCGTACAAAGCCTTGCCGGATTTACCTTGGGACGAAGCGATCTTCTTCGCCGAGCCATGTCCAAGAAGAAACTTAACGTTATGGAAAAAGAACGCCAGGCTTTTGTCTATGGAAATGAAGCAGAAGGTGTTCCTGGATGTATTAAGAATGGAATTGACGAGAAAATCGCAAATAAGATTTATGACGAAATGATCGATTTTGCACAGTATGCATTTAACAAATCCCATGCGGCGGCATATGCCTATGTTACGTATCAGACTGCCTTTCTGAAATACTATTATCCGGTAGAATATATGGCTGCGCTGATGACCTCCGTAATCGACAAGCCTACCAAGGTTGCCGAGTATATTCAGGTCTGCCGTCAGATGAACATTCCAATCCTGCCGCCGGACATCAACAAAGGCGAGTATGGCTTTTCCGTATCAGGAGGCTCGATCCTCTATGCGCTTTCCGCAATCAAGAGCGTAGGGCGTCCGGTCATCGAGGCTATTGTTGCAGAGAGAAAAGAACATGGCGAGTACCTTTCCGTGAAGAACTTTATTGAGCGGAATATTGAAGCTGTGAACAAACGTGCCATTGAGAACTTTATTAAGGCAGGCGCCCTGGATTGTCTGGAAGGAAACCGTCATCAGAAGATGGTCGTTTTTGGTCAGATCGTAGATGACATTTCCCGAAACAAGAAGCAGTCTATGGCAGGGCAGCTCAGCTTATTCGACATTGCCAGCGAAGATGAAAAAAAAGAATTTGAGATTCGTATGCCGAATCTGGAAGAATATGACAAAGAGACGGTTCTGTCCTATGAAAAAGAAGTCCTTGGCATATACCTGAGCGGTCATCCTCTGGATCGCTACCGTAATATGATGGAAAAAATGATTTCCGCAAGAACTATCGATTTCCAGCCATCAGATGAAGATGACCGTGAAGGTGGTGAACCGGATGAGTCAAAAGTACGGGACAATCAGAAAGTCATCATCGGAGGCATGATCACAGAGAAAAACGTGAAGTATACCAAGACAAACAAAGTGATGGCGTTTCTTACCGTGGAGGATCTGGTTGGAACTGTAGAAGTCATGGTTTTTCCAAGAGATTACGAGAAATGGCAGAATATGATCAATGAGGACGCCAGGGTATTCATCCAGGGACGCGTATCTGCCGAGGATGACAAGGCCAGCAAGCTGATCCTGGAAAAGGTACGGCCTTTCTCCGATATTCCGAGAGAACTCTGGATCCAGTTTGAAAGTAAGGACGATTACAGCCAGAAAGAAAAAGGGCTTCTGGAGGATCTACGGAATTCTCAGGGTACAGACACTGTCGTTATTTATCTGAAAGATGTAAAAGCAATGAAAAAACTGTCTGCTGCATACCATGTAAATCTGCAGGATGAATGGCTTGCACAGATGAGTAAAAAATATGGTGAAGGCAATGTCCGGGTTGTAGAAAGAGCTCTGAAGACGCTTTAAAGTGAAGAATCAGACAAGCATATGGAAAATTATGGTAAAATCACGGAAAACAGAGTGTAATTTCGGCAATTACTTAAGGAAAGAGTCTTGAAAAACCTTTGAAAATGCTATAAACTAATGCTGAATATGTGTATAGAAAAACGAGGGCGTTTCCACTGAAAATGGAGACACAGCTCCCGACGATTCATAAGATGGAGGAGATTATTATGGCAGAAAACAAAGTTAAGACCATTGGTGTCCTTACCAGCGGCGGTGACGCTCCTGGAATGAACGCTGCAATCCGTGCAGTTGTAAGACGTGGACTTTCCAGCGGACTTAAAGTAAAAGGTATCCAGAAGGGCTATAACGGCCTTTTAAACGAAGAGATCATCGACATGACAGCAAGAGATGTATCCGACACCATCGAGCGTGGTGGTACAATTCTTTACACTGCAAGATGTGCTGAGTTCCGTACAGCGGAAGGACAGCAGCGTGGTGCAGAGATCTGCCGCAAGCACGGTATTGACGGACTTGTTGTAATCGGTGGTGACGGTTCCTTTGCCGGAGCCCAGAAGCTTGCCAACCTTGGAATCAACACAATCGGAATTCCAGGAACCATCGACCTTGACATTGCATGTACAGAGTACACCATTGGTTTTGATACCGCTGTAAATACTGCTATGGAAGCAATTGATAAGGTTCGTGATACATCTACTTCCCATGAGAGATGCAGTATCATCGAGGTTATGGGACGTGGAGCCGGCTGGCTTGCACTGTGGTGCGGTATTGCCAACGGAGCAGAGGATGTTCTGATCCCTGAGAAGTATGACTATGATGAGCAGAAGCTGATCAATAACATTATTGAGAGCCGTAAGATGGGTAAAAAACACCACATCATCATCAATGCAGAGGGTATCGGTCATTCACAGGCTATGGCAACTCGTATCGAGGCCGCTACAGGAATCGAGACACGTGCTACTATCCTTGGTCACATGCAGCGTGGTGGAAGCCCAACATGTAAAGACCGTGTATATGCATCCATGATGGGTGCTATGGCAGTAGACCTTCTTCTGGAAGGCAAGAAGAGCCGTGTTGTTGGATACCGCCATGGTGATTTCGTTGATTTCGATATCAATGAAGCTCTTGCAATGGAGAAGAGCGTCACTCCATATATGTGGGAGGTTTGTGAGTCCCTTTCTCATAACTATAGGAAATAACAGTGATAATACGGTTCACTTGTCTCAGGGCATATTTCCGACTGGGTTTTACAGTATGTGATACACATTTTGCAGAAATCCTTTGAGCTATGTGCCGACGGCAGGTGAACCGTAATTATAAAAGAGTCATTGTTCCTGACATTCTGCAGCAGAATATTTTGCAAAAGATGCTGAGGGCAGTGGCATAAAGGAAGCTTATGTTCATTCAAAACCTGCAATATAAATTGCATAAACTGAATACGGCACAGATCATTACCCTCAGCTTTGCGGGGGTAATTTTTGTAGGAGGATTAATTCTGTGGCTGCCTTTCTGTACGGCAGCAGGCCAGACCACTTCGTTCTCCGATGCTATGTTTACAGCCACCACCTGCGTATGTGTAACCGGTCTTGTGACTGTGACCACAGCCACTCACTGGAGTCTGATTGGCAAACTGGTGATCCTTTTGCTCATACAGATTGGCGGAATTGGACTGATCGCACTTGCAAGCGTTATTTTTATTTCCCTGAATAAGAAGATCAGTCTGAAGAACCGCAGAATGATCCAGGAATCCTATAATCTGGAGCAGATGTCCGGTCTGGTAACAGTGGTGAGAAAAGTGGTTCTCTGTGTGTTTGCAGCAGAAGGAATCGGAGCCGTCGGCTATGCATTCTGCTTTGTACCAGAGTTTGGACTGGTGAAAGGTCTGGGACAGGCTGTTTTTACAGCGGTTTCAGCCTTTTGCAATGCAGGAATCGATCTTTTGGGAGAGAACAGTCTGGCAGACTATGTAACCAATCCTCTGGTGAATGTGACAACTATGGGATTAATTATTGCTTCTGGACTTGGCTTTAACGTATGGTGGGATCTTGGAGAAAGAATAAAGCTGGTTTTTCAGAAGAAGCTTTCTCCTGGCAGATTATTCCGGACCCTTCGTCTGCAGAGCAAGCTGGTTTTGACTACAACCGGGATTTTGCTCCTTGGTGGGACAATCTGTATTTTACTGTTTGAGTATAAGAACCCGGACACACTGGGAAGTCTGTCCTTTGGACAGAAGCTGATGGCAGCGGCATTTCAGTCTGTGACCACAAGAACTGCAGGGTTTTTTACAGTTGCTCAGGGGGCGCTGACCAGCGGAAGTGTAATGATCTGTCTGTTTCTTATGCTGGTTGGAGGTTCTCCTATGGGGACTGCCGGCGGAGTGAAGACGACTACACTTGCAGTGCTTGTGATGAGTATTATTGCCAACCTTCGGGGAAAAAAGGATGTAGAGGTTTATGGGAGAAAGATTCGCAGCAGTTATATCCGTTCTGCGCAGGTAGTTGTGGGAATGGCGGTTAGTGTGCTGCTTATTTCCGTGCTGGGGATTTTTGCAATTATGCCGGATGCACCTTTTGTGGATGTGCTGTATGAGCTTACTTCTGCAATTGGAACCGTAGGTCTTTCCAGAGGACTGACCGCGGTCCTGAATACACCGGCCAAATGGA
The DNA here is from genome assembly GCF_964249465.1 of Ruminococcus sp. Marseille-P328. Classification (NCBI taxonomy): domain Bacteria; kingdom Bacillati; phylum Bacillota; class Clostridia; order Eubacteriales; family Oscillospiraceae; genus Ruminococcus; species Ruminococcus sp. Marseille-P328. The sequence goes on from NZ_CAXUBQ010000002.1 coordinate 103,517, forward strand.
TCGTTATTTTTACCATGTATCTTGGAAGAATCGGTCCGCTGACACTGGGCGCGGCAGTTGTATCCCGTGCGCAGAAGCGAACTAAAGATGTACATCTGGCAGAAGAGAATATTATGATAGGATAGAAAATGGCGTCTGTGGACGACATTATCCCGCATGAAAGTCCGTTGCTTTCATAGCAGATTTTAAAGGAGATTAGAATGAGCGGAAAATCCTTTGCAGTCATTGGATTGGGGCAGTTTGGAATGACCCTGGCGAAAGAGCTTGCGAATGCAGATTATGATGTTTTGGCAATTGATGATAAAGATGAGAATATTCAGGAAATTGCAGATACTGTCACTTATGCAGTTCGTGCAGATGTGCGCGAGCCTGGAATTCTGAAATCCCTGGGCGTGCAGAACGTAGACGTTGCGATTATTGCGGTTGCAGAAAATATGGAAGCCAGTATTACAGCTACCATGCAGGTGAAGGACCTGGGCGTCCCGCTTGTTCTGGCGAAGGCAATGAATTCCCTTCATGGCCGGATCCTGGAGAAAATTGGTGCTGATCAGGTAATATATCCGGAGCGTTCTATGGGAATCCGCGTTGCCCGTAATTTTACAGCCAGTGGATTTGAGGATGTGTTTGAGCTTTCTACGGAGTTCAGTATGGCAGAATTCCGGATCCCGGGTGAATGGGTGGGGAAAAGTCTTTCAGAGATCAGGCTCCGTGAGCAGCATCATATAAATCTGGTTGCAGTGAAGCATGGAGATTCTGTAAATGTAAACCTGAATCCTGCGGAGAAGCTGGAAGCGGGTTGTATTCTGGTTGCAGTAGGAAAGAACGAGGATTTGAATAAATTCCGAAAGCCGCTGTAACAGGGAGGATAATTTATGATAACCAGTGCAAATAATACACAGGTAAAAAATATCATACAGTTAAACCAGAAGGCCAAGGCCCGCAGGGAACAGGGGTTGTTTGTGGCTGAGGGACGGAAAATGTTCGGGGAAGCTCCAAAGGACTGGATTTCCAGGGTTTATGTGACAGAATCCCTGACTGCAGATGAGTCCCTGATGAAGCAGGTCATGGAGCTTCCGGAAGAAAAAAGAGAAATCGTGGCAGATAATGTTTTCCGCCAGATGTGTGATACCAGGACTCCACAGGGAATTCTTACAGTTCTGAAGAAACCGGTGTGGACTGTGGAAGATATTTTAAAAGGAGATGCTCCTTTGGTAATGGTTCTTGAGGATCTTCAGGATCCGGGAAATGCAGGGACTATTTTCCGAACAGGTGAGGGTGCTGGTGTTTCCGGTGTTTTTCTTACGAAAACCTGCGTAGACATTACCAATCCAAAGGTCATCCGCTCAACAATGGGATCTGTTTACAGAATGCCTTTCCTATATGTGGAGGATGTGGTATCATTAAAAGCGGAACTGGAGCAAAAAGGTATCCGTACCTTTGCAGCCCACCTGAAAGGAAAAAATTCCTATGATCAGGAGGATTATCAGGGCGGCACAGCATTTCTTATTGGAAATGAAGGAAACGGGTTGACGGAAGAGGCAGCAGAAGCTGCTGATTGTCTCATCCGGATCCCCATGTGCGGCAAGGTGGAGTCCTTGAATGCAGCTATGGCTGCAGGAATTTTGATGTATGAGGCTGCAAGGCAGAGACGGTAGGGTTAGCTGATCTGGAATCTGTCTGCTGAAGTATATCTGATGACGTATGGCAGATTTTGACAATCGCTTATCTGAAAGGGGGAGTCTTATGGAACCAATTATCTGGCTGGGAGTCCTGGCTGTGCTTCTGGTTATTGAAGGGCTTACCACGGCACTTACTACGATCTGGTTTGCAGGAGGCGCACTTGCTGCCGCTATTGCAGCCGGCATTGGAATGGGAATCGTGCCGCAGCTTCTTCTGTTTTTCTGTGTTTCACTGGTGCTGCTGTTTTTTACAAGACCGGCAGCTCTGAAGCTTATGAGAAAAGACACAGAGAAAACAAATGTGGAAGGTCTTCTTGGAAAAAAGGCTGTCGTGATCCAGAAGATCAATAATCTGGCCCAGACAGGTCAGGTCCGCATCAATGACATTGAATGGATGGCCCGGACATCCGATGACAGCGTAACAATTCCGGTTGACACTGTAGTAATCATAAAAGCAGTCCACGGCGTTAAATTGATCGTGGAGTCAAAGGAGGCGTAATATGGGAAGTATCTTATTTTTGCTGATCGTCATTATTCTGGTGCTGTGGATCTTGGCATCCTGCATCCGCATCGTACCCCAGGCATATGCGATCGTACTTGAGCGTTTAGGCGCTTACCAGGCAACATGGGGAACCGGCGTACACTTCAAACTTCCATTTGTAGAGCGTGTGGCAAGAAAAGTCAATCTGAAAGAGCAGGTTGTAGATTTCCCACCACAGCCGGTTATCACAAAAGATAACGTAACCATGCAGATTGATACTGTTGTATTTTTCCAGATCACAGACCCGAAGCTGTACGCATACGGCGTTGAGAATCCGATCATGGCTATCGAGAATCTTTCCGCGACTACATTGCGTAACATTATCGGTGATATGGAACTGGATGAAACCCTGACCTCACGTGAGGTGATCAATACCAAGATGCGTGCTTCCCTTGACGTGGCAACTGATCCATGGGGAATCAAGGTAAACCGTGTAGAGCTTAAAAATATCATTCCTCCGGCCGCTATTCAGGAAGCCATGGAGAAACAGATGAAAGCAGAGCGTGAGAGACGTGAGGCAATTCTGATCGCAGAAGGTGAGAAGAAGTCCACCATCCTTGTTGCAGAGGGTAAAAAGGAATCTGCAATTCTTGATGCCGAAGCTGAGAAGCAGGCTGCTATCCTTCGCGCGGAAGCGCAGAAAGAGCGCATGATCAAAGAGGCAGAAGGTCAGGCAGAGGCAGTTCTGAAGGTTCAGAAGGCGAATGCAGAAGGTCTTCGTATGATCAAGGAGGCAGGTGCTGACAATGCAGTTCTTACCCTGAAGAGCTTCGAAGCTCTTGCGAAAGTGGCAGACGGCAAATCTACCAAGATTATTATCCCGTCAGAGATCCAGAACCTGGCAGGACTGGCAGCTTCTTTGAAGGAAGTTGTTGTGGATGAGAAGGATAAAGAAAAGTAAGAGGAAGATAGAGGAGGATTATTATGAACTTAAAAGGCAGAAATTTTTTGACCCTGAAAGACTTTACACCAGAGGAAATTCTGTATCTTCTTGATTTATCCGCTGAGTTAAAGGCAAAGAAAAAAGCCGGTGAGCTTACCGAGTATTACAAAGGCAAAAATATTGCCCTGATCTTTGAGAAAACCAGCACCAGAACACGTTGTTCCTTCGAGGTGGCAGCCCATGATCTTGGAATGGGAAGCACCTATCTGGATCCAACTGGCTCCCAGATCGGCAAGAAAGAGAGCATTGCAGATACTGCGAGAGTTCTTGGAAGAATGTATGATGGTATTGAGTACCGTGGATTTGGTCAGGAAATTGTAGAAGATCTTGCAAAATATGCAGGAGTTCCGGTTTGGAACGGTCTGACAAACGAATATCATCCAACACAGATGTTAGCAGATATGCTTACCATTCGTGAGCATTTCGGATATCTGAAAGGAATCAAGCTGGTTTACATGGGCGATGCCCGTTACAATATGGGTAACTCCCTGATGGTAGCCTGCTCCAAGCTTGGTATGCATTTCGTAGCCTGCACAAGTAAGAAATATTTCCCGAATGAGGAGCTGGTTGCTCAGTGCAAAGAGTACGCAGCAGAGTCCGGCGCAACCATTACTCTTACAGAGGATGTAGAGACTGGAACGAAGGACGCAGACGTTATTTACACAGATGTATGGGTATCCATGGGTGAGCCGGATGCAGTATGGGAAGAGAGAATCCATGATCTGACACCATACAAGGTAACATCTGCAGTTATGAAGAATGCAGGGGAGAAAGCAATTTTCCTTCACTGTCTGCCAGCATTCCATGATCTTAAGACAAAGATTGGAAAGGAAATGGGTGAGCGCTTCAATCTGACTGACATGGAGGTAACAGACGAAGTATTCGAGTCTCCGGCTTCTAAGGTATTTGATGAGGCTGAGAACCGTATGCATACCATTAAAGCGGTTATGGTTGCTACACTGGGAGAGCCTGAGAATAAATAATTCGGCTTCCAGATAACAATGAATTAATGAAAGAAAGGGTATCTGAAATGATTTCCGAAAAAGAATCATATGAAGAAATTGTTACAGACGGTATCTATAACGAAACCACAATTGCAGATCAGATACATACAAAATGGGCGGGCAAAACCGTCCATTTTGCAAGAGAAACAGATTCTACCAATTTGTGGATCAAGCGTCTGGCGAAGGAAGGCGCATCAGAGGGAACTCTTGCACTGGCAGAATTTCAGTCGGCAGGAAGAGGAAGACTTGGCAGATCCTGGGAGGTACCAGAGGGTACGTCGGTTATGATGAGCATTCTTCTCAGACCGAAATTTGAACCTCAGTATGCACCAACCCTTACCCTTGTAATGGGTATGGCTGTGGCGAAAGCAGTGAAGAGTCTTGGATTTGATGTAAGTATCAAATGGCCCAATGATGTGGTGGTTTCCCACAAAAAAATATGCGGAATCCTTACCGAAATGGGGGTTCGCGATGGAAAAATTGACTATGCAGTCATCGGAGTGGGAATTAATGTAAATATCAAAGAGTTTCCGGAGGAGATGGCAGACAAGGCTACATCCCTTTATCTGGAGAGCGGCAAGGAATTTGACAGAAGCCAGATTCCCGGGCTTGTGATGGAAGCTTTTGAGGAATACTATGAAAAATTTGCAGCGACCTGTGACCTCAGTGGGCTGAAAGAGGAATATGAAAGTATTCTTGCTAATTACAATCAGCCGGTGCGTGTGCTGGCGAAAGAGCCGTACGAGGGCGTGGCCAGAGGGATTACAGATGGCGGAGAGCTGTTGGTAGAGAAAACTGATGGAACGATTGTAGCTGTCAGCGCCGGTGAGGTTTCGGTTCGCGGGCTGTATAGCTATGTGTAAGGCTATTGTTTAGGCACATTTTCGCAAATGATATTCCCCACTGATTGCGATAATCCTACAGTGAATGGGGCATATCACTTGCGAAAATGTTGTTGACACAGATGAAAACAGAAAGGTGGGACTTAATTGTATCAGGAGAATGTAGTGCTTTGCGGCGCAAGCGCCTATGAACAGAAATATTACTTTAATAAAGACTTTGATTCTCTGCCTGATCATGTGAAGAAGGAACTGCAGATCATGTGTGTTCTTTTCACAGAAGAGATTGGCGGAATTTTCACACTGGAATTTGATGATCACGGAAACCTGCAGTTTAAAACAGAGGCTACGGAAGCTGATGGATTTTATGATGATATTGGCGGTGCACTGAAGATTAAAAAGCTGCGTGTGGAGAAAGAGGAGCTTCTGGAATCTCTGGAAATGTATTATCGTGTGTTCTTCCTTGGGGAAGATGTGGATAAAGAGAAGACAGAAGAGTAAGCTGTGTGGATAAACTGATAAACAGGGAAAATAGCAGCTCATCAGATGTGACATTTGAGTTCACGAAGCGAGTAATTGTTGAAAGGATTGAATAGTTACACATCAAATATGAAAGTAATTAAGGTGATATGAGTAGTAATTTAGATTCTAAGTTGAGATATGAGCTTCCAAAGAAGATGAAGTGGAAAGTTGGAAATGTAGAGATCCCTAACCGGTTCGTCCTGGCACCAATGGCGGGCGTTACCGACCTGGCTTTTCGCAGGCTTTGCAAGGAGCAGGGCGCTGGGCTTCTCTGCATGGAGATGATCAGTGCCAAGGCTATTTCCTATAAGAACAAAAATACCAGGGCTCTGATGGAAATCGACCCGGTGGAGCATCCTATTTCCATGCAGCTCTTTGGAAGTGAGCCAGAGCTGATGACGGAGGTGGCGAAGGAAATCGAGGAGGAGCCTTTTGACATTCTGGATATCAATATGGGATGCCCGGTGCCGAAGGTGGTAAATAACGGTGAGGGTTCAGCTCTTTTGAAAAATCCGGAGCTGATCGTGAAGATTGTGAAAAGCATTTCTTCTGCCATTCAGAAGCCATTGACAGTGAAAGTTCGTATCGGTTTTGAGAATGAGCCGGTGGATATTGTGGAGATTGCAAAGCGCGTGGAGGATGCCGGGGCAGCAGCTATTGCAGTTCATGGACGGACACGGCAGCAGTATTATTCCGGGATAGCAGACTGGGAGACCATTGCCAGGGTTAAAGAAGCAGTTTCCATTCCGGTGATTGGAAATGGGGATGTGGATTCGCCGAAAAAGGCGGAGAAACTTTTCCGGCAGACCGGATGTGATGCGGTGATGATCGGGCGTGCTGTGGAAGGAAATCCATGGATATTTCGGGAGATGAATCACTATTTTGCAACAGGGGAAGAGCTGGCAAGACCTTCTCTGGCAGAGGTGAAAGCGATGATTCTGAAGCATGCACGGGCTCAGATTGAAATGAAGGGTGAATTCATCGGGATCCGGGAGATGCGCAAGCATGTAGCATGGTATACAGCAGGGATGCCCCACAGTGCAGGGCTTCGCAGGGAGTCCAATAATATTGAGAGTTATGCGGATCTGGAGAAGCTGCTGGAGAGATTATAATTATGTTCAGTGGATCCGATTCTGCAAAAAATCATTTCAAATGTAGTGTTGACCAGATGAGTGGAAAACCGCTGTATGGTGATAAAAAGATAATAATCAGACGTATGAGAGTCAGGAGGTTTGGGCTGGGAAGGCTGGAACTTGCTGACTTTTTCTATAGTTGAAAGGGAAAGATTATGGATAAATTACTGAGATATAACGGTGTGCAGGAAGCACTAAAATTTCTGCGCGAAGATGATGAAAGAACTTTGCAGGAGCACCTGGAAATGTGCCAGATTCCTGCGCCTTCCTATGAAGAAGGGGAGAAAGCGGAATATGTCCGAAAGAAGATGGTGGATGCCGGTCTTTCAGAGGTGCACGTTGATGAGGTGGGAAATGTGCTGGGAACCTGGAAAGGGACTGGGAATGGACCGCGAATTATGGTTGCGGGACATACAGACACTGTTTTCCCAAGGGAGACAGACCTTACTTTGAAGAAAGAAGGCGAACGCTACAGCTGTCCGGGAATCGGAGACGATACCAGGGCGGTAGCGGAGCTTCTCAGTCTTGCAAGAGCAATGAATGCTACAGGCATTCGCGGCGAGGGAGATATTGTGTTCTGTGCAAATGTGTGCGAAGAGGGACTTGGTGATCTGAGGGGAATTAAGCATGTATTTAAGGATATGGCAGACACAGAAGGGCGCTACGACGGTTTCGTTTCCATTGATGATAAAAAAACCTCTGGAATCATTTACCAGGCAGTAGGCAGCGAGCGCTATCTGGTAACTTTCCACGGAACCGGCGGACACAGCTTCACCGGCTTCGGAATTCCCAACCCGATTCACGCAATGGGAAGGGCGATTGCGAAAATCAGCGATTTCCAGACACCAAAGAATCCGAAAACTACTTTCAGTGTAGGCGTAGTAAACGGCGGCACGTCTGTAAATGTAATCGCGGCAGAGTGTTCTATGCTGGTGGATCTGCGCTCTGTGGATGCAGGGGAACTTGAGAAATTATCCGCAAAACTCCACCAGGCAATAGAAGAAGCCGTGAATGAGGAAAACGCCCGCTGGGGATATGGAACTTTAAGGTCTGAGAGTACAGGAATCCTTGACGACAATAATATGACAGCGAAAAGCAGTGTGGGAGATACAGCTGGCGCAGTGCCAGTGAATGCTGATAATGGAGACAGGGAAACCTCAGCAGAAGATGACCGCATTACAGTCACCTTCGAACAAAAGGGCAGGCGCCCTGCTGGTACCCAGGAAAAATCCTGCCAGATTGTCCAGGCTGCAAATGCTGCAAATCAGGCCATTGGCATGGAAACCCTGTACATCGGTGCCGCCAGCACAGACGCCAACATCCCCATCAGTCTTGGAATCCCTGCCATCACCGTGGGCTGGGGAGGAAAAGGCGGTGGAGAGCATACCATCCACGAATGGTACGAACCTGCAGAATCCTGGAAAGGACCACAGCGTGACTTGCTGTTGCTGTTGGCGTTATCGGGCTATGAAAATATACGAGAGTATCAGCTTCCACGCATAAATCCGAAAGGAAAATAAAAAAACATCCCCCGGAAAGAATAGTCCCAATAAACGGACATTTCCCTTCCGGGGGATGTTGTATTAACTGAATTAGTTCTGATGTTTTTTTCGAAGAATTACATAAACCAGAATCAAAGTAAACAGCACAAACAAAATGGAGCAGGACAGTACATAATTCAATGCTGCGCCCATAATTCCCCACTGCTGCACCAGAATCCGGGCAGCTGTGATGGTAATAATTGCGGTTATGGAATAAACTGGAAGCAGGCATTTTCCCCAGCGGATAGCGATAAGGATATTGTAGATCATGTAGACTTCCGCGCTGATTCCTCCGCCGATAAGCAGAACTACGAAATGCAGCTTATATGGGGAAAGATCCACGCCGTAAATAATCTCCAGCAATGTTCGACCGATGAGATGCCCTCCAGCCACAACAGCTACACAGCAGACCAGGATGATGCCAATGATCCGCAGTATGTACAGTGTGAACTTTTTCACATTATTTTCCCACCATAATTCTGCGATGGTGGTGATGGTAGGCTTAAACACGAACTCGCACATCAGCGAAATCACAAAAGAAGGCATAAACAGAATGCTATAGTAAGTCTGATATTCATCTGTCATAACGCCAGCCATTGCGTATTTTGGAATGTTGTAGAGCAGCAGGGAAAGAAAAGTACCGATAAACATAGGGGTACAGGTTCGAAGTAACTCCCACACATGAGACATCTGAAGCTTGCGTCCATCCTCTTCATGACCAACGTATTTTCTGGTCATCTGTGAGTTAATGATAAGACACAGAATAAGGGAGGTTGTAGAAGTAGCAACACAGGTGCAGTACAGGTTCTTGGTGATAATAAGCATAGCGGTGAAAAAAACTGCGGAATACAGATTTCTCGCCGCCAGCATTTTTCCCATCTGCTCAACATGGTACTTTTGCTGAAGATTTCCGTGGAAAACATCCTCCACCGCATCAATCATCTTCATCATAATAATAAAAGTGCTGATGATAATATATTCGCCTTTGAAGCTGAAGGAACTGTAAATAATTCCAAACAGCATCATCAGTGCACAGGTGATAATGCGGGAAACCTTATACTCGGAAAAAATATATTTGTGCTCCAGATCCGTGGCCTGATAGGTGCGGACACCATAGCGTCCCACCTGCAGAAGCAGCTGTGCAGTAGCGTAGCTTAAGGAATAAAACCCTGCCAGCTGTGCGCCACACACACGAGTTACCACCAGGAGATACAAAAAGGAGGAGCCTGAGTAACAGGTACTTCCGATCATATTCCATAAAAAGGCTTTTTTTACATTTTTTTCTTTATTCATTTGCTAAAAATCTCCATTTATTGGTAATCGCTGCTTAATCCTCAGATGTCATCTGGCGCAGCTGTTCCATAGAGTGCTCACGGAAGCGGGCAATCTGCTCATTTGCATAAGTAAAATCAATTTCTTCGGTAAGCTTCTCGTAAGAAACATCATCCATAGTTCTATCGGTAAGCTTCACCAGATTAAGAAGCTGCTGAACACGGCGGTTCATGTGATGACCGTTTACCTTGGCGAAGAATTTGCGGTTAAAAATAAGGGCAAAAACAACACCATGGAAAGAATCAGAAACTACATATTCTGCATTTTTGAAAAGTCCCATCCACTCTGCAGGACCAACTGTGATCTTGCAGTCACATTTCAGAAGTCCGACTAATGGGAAAGGAATGTATACAATACGGTAGCCGGTCTTATTGTGGAGTCGGCGGGCGAAGTCTACGATTTCTTTGTTAATTCCCAGCTGGTAAACCAGAATGTATTTTTCTTTATATTTTGGCTCAACCAGAAGCTTATCCCACTCTTCCGCAGTGAGAAGAAGGGTAGGATCGCAGACCACTTCAGGACGCTTCTCTGTGAGATTCTCTACAATGTCAGCCCCATAGTCTTCACGAACCAGAATTTCATCAAAATCGGAAAGCAGTTCTTTGTATTTCTGCTGGTATTCTTCCGGCGGAAGATTTTCACCGATACTTGCGGCATAGCTGCATTTCTTTTTTCCCTCTTTTACAAAATCAAGGAAATAGGTAGTGTCAAAATTGGTAAGCTTGTAATCCCAAATCTGGTCGCTTCCAGCAATATAAATATCGTATTTGCCAGCTACCGGCTGCATTTTACCCTGAATGACAGGCTGGCTGTAGCGCATATGCTTACGGAATTTGTTGCATTTGAAACGGCGGGGAATGTAGCAGATATGGCCGATTGCCCCGTAAATATAGTTAAAAAGTCCTTTCTTTTTCAGGTTTACAAGGCGGAAAGGATTGCTGATATAGTCGCAGCGGTAATCAATAATTTCCGGCTGAGTGCCGATTTCTTGCAGCTTTTTCTGAAGCGCATAGCTCTGCAGGATGGCACCGTAATTGTCGTAGTTATGGAAGGTAATCACACCTACTCTTTTTTTCTGCATAAAGTCCTCCTGACTAATATAAGGTAGATATAATATAACACATAAACGAGAAAATAAACAGTTTTTGCAGGTGGATTTATCAATTAATTCTAAAGTGGTTATGGAAGTTAAAGTTGAAATTGTTAAGGAGTACGCTATAATAGAGATAATGAAATTTACCTGAGAAAGTGGAGGCGTAAAGATGGCGGGATATTTAATCGCAGAAACTACCCGTGAGGAGCGGGAGAAGATTGTTGCAGAATCCCTTGGAAATATTGAGGCGAACTGCGACGGTTGTATGGCAGGGCTGGCTGAGATGTATCAGGAATACATTGATGGGAAGAAAGAGCTTCGCCAGATCAATATGGAATTTAACGCAAGATACGTAAAAAGCGAGGACATGCCGGTGAGAAGCCGGTGCCCGGAGTCCTTTTGCTAATAGAAATCAAAGAGGGCACCAAACTGAAATATGAATTGAGGCAGTACGAAGTAACAGAATAAAGAAGCAGTAAGAGCAGAAGTTTTCAGTACATGTAACGAAAACTTCTGCCTTTTTTTAACCAAATGTTAATAGTTCTTTTTTTATTCTGGTGTTATTATGTAAAAAAGTCGTATTATAATTAATAAGGAAATAAAAGGCTATTGCTAATTACGTCTGCAATAAATACGTTCTAGAATTATTTTAGTTATGGAGAAAAGTATATGGAAAAAAACGTATTAAAGGTTCGCATGCTTGGAACCTTTTCGTTGGAATATAAGGGAAAAGAACTGGTACTGGATCGAAATAAAGCATCGAAGACTACACAGCTTTTTCAGCTGCTTATGTTTCATACCGAAGACGGCGGAATTTCCAAAGCTGCTATGATAGATGCCCTTTATGGAAGAGTTGAGGTGGAGAATAAGAACGGAAGCCTGAACAACACCATTTTCAGACTTCGTAAACAGCTGAAGGATATTGGACTTCCAGATAGCAAATACATAAATATCCAGTCCGGAATGTGCTGTTGGGACGGAAATATTGAAGTTCAGGTTGATGTAAATGAGTTCCGGAAACTGATAGAGAAAGAAAAAAAGGAGAAACGGGAAGAGGACAAGCTCCATCTCTGGATGCAGGCCTGGAAAATTTATAAAGGTGAATTTCTCCCGGATATGATCGGGGAGCAATGGGTCGCTGTGGAGAATGTCCGGTGCAGAGATGAGTACTTCCGTGTTACAGAGGAGCTGTGCCGCTGGCTGAAGGGGCATGAACGGTATGAAGATCTGCATAAAGTGGCGCACAGAGCCGCCGAAATTTATCCCTTTGACGAGTGGCAGGTCTGGGAAATCGACAGCCTGATCGGAATGTCACGATATAAGGAAGGCCTTGAAGTTTACCAAAACACCGAAAAGCTTTTATTCGATGAAATGGGAGTGGCCCCTTCGGAGAGATTGTTAAAGCGTTTCAAGCTGATGGGAGAACGGACTTCACAGGCAGCAGGTGCCCTTAGCGATATCAAGGAAAGACTTCGGGAAAAGGATGCTGCAGTAGGAGCATATTTCTGTCCGTTTCCCAGCTTTGTTGACATCTATCATGTATTCAGCCGTATGGTGGAGCGCTCCGGTTTATCCGTGTTTGTTATGCTTTGCACACTGGACTATAAGGCGGATCATGTTTCGGAGGAGAAGGAACGTGAAAAGTCCGAACTTCTCAGACAGGCTATCCAGTCATCCATACGAAAAGGTGATTTTTACACCAGATACAATGTCCGGCAGTATATTGTCATGCTGATCGAAATCAGCCAGGAGAACTGCCCCATCGTTTCCAAACGAATTGCAAAAAAATTCAATAAGCTCTCTGGCGATAAGAAATTCACTCAGGTTGATTTCTATGTGGCATCCATTGGAGAGATGTGTGAAATGGAGGGATAAATTATGGTCTACGATGTGATTTGTGATGAGTATGAACTCATTTGCTCCTGATTTATGGAAAAGACTTGAAAAATGCTAAAAATGCCATAGGAAATCGCTCGTTTTTGCAACTCTTTCGGAAAATGAAAGAGTTGGAGAAAGAGGCAAAGTGATAGAATATATTTAAAAATCATATACTATCTATCATGCAACCGAAAATAATTCCCGATTCGGTTAAAATAAATCTACATATCCAAAGAAAGGAATGAGACATTATGAAAAAGAATGGGTATTTAAGAAGATTTCTGGCACTGTTTCTCGCTCTCGTGATGATCATGGCTGATTCATCTGTGACGACGTTTGCGGCGACGGTGGGAAGGGTGAAGCAGAAGAGTGCGGCCGCGGAGACGGAAAATCAGCAGACGGTATATACCTATGAGGATTCTAAGGTAACGGTAACTGCAACGTTGGAAAATGCCGATGCAGTACCGGACAACGCCAAATTTGTTGTCACAAAAATGAATAAAGCAGATCATCAGGATGGTTATGCGTATGCAGAACAGAAACTGAAAGAATATGAAGAGTTAGAGAATGTTCTGTATGATAGTTATCTGATTTATGATATGCATTTTGAAGATGAGAACGGAAACGAAATCGAGCCAGCAGAAAGTCAGGTTTCCGTAAACATTTCTTATAAAAAGGCTCAGAAATTATCAAATGAAACAACAGAAGACAGTGTACAGGTATTACATTTGGATGAAAATCTGGATCAGTTGGAAGATGTAACGGATAATGTTGAACTGAATAAAAAAGGAAAAATTAAGGAAGTAACATTAACAACGGATAGTTTTAGTACTTTTATTATCGCAGATCAAGGTCTGAGTAGTTTTAAGCTGAGATTACAGTTTGTGGATTCGCAGGGAAACGTTGCAACAAGTCAGAATGGTACATACTATGCGAAGATTGAAAAAGATGGATTACATCAGTTTAAAAAAATAACTGTAGAAAATGGAATTGGCGAGGCAACATTTGATGCGCTGTATGATAATAATGGTAATCGACAGAAGAGCATAGAAACTGGTGAATATAAAGCAGTGCTTGCAATTGCTCGTCCAGATCAAAATCCAAACGTAGAAGGTCAGAAACAAAATAATTGGGATACAAATAACGCTTTGTCAGAAGTCGATAATGGCCAGACATTTGATTATCAGTTTACAATTGCAATTAATGACAGATACACAGTAGACTCTTCACATGACACAGTTGTTATTAATGCAACTCAGATGGGAAATAATTCTATTTCTTATGCTGATATAAAAGATGGCTTGAAAGATGCAAGCCAATTTATGGTTGTTGCGAATTATTTCGAGCAATCCATGCATTTTGAGGGAAATTTTGCTGTAGATAAATTTAAAGGAAATGGAAACCCGGTTGGAGCACAGGGAACTGAAAAGAAAATTAATCTTACAATTAATATTGAAAAATCAGTTAATCCAGCAGCTGCAAAAACTTTTAACTTTAGAATAGTTGATGCAAACAAGAATAAAGTCGCAGATGTAACCATTACAACTGATGCTAACGGAGTTGGCTCTACCTCGTATACAATTAAGGATGCAAAAAGTGCATATGAAGTATATGAATTAGATGAAAAAGGAAATATTCTTGAAGATGGAGGAAAAATAGGAGACTATACAGTTTCTTATGATTATTCAGAAGGTTTAAAAGGCTTAATGAACTATGATACAACTTCATTTGCGAAAGTGATTGAAGGGGTTACAAGTTTAACTGCAAATAGCTCAAACAATTTATTTGTAACAACGTCAGAGGTGACGACCGATAAGGGGGCTGTTAAGAAGGTTACCGCAGCAGAATTCGATTCTCTGATTAACATTACTAATATTTTAACAACAGTATCTGGATTATCAAAGAAACTTGCTAAGGCGAAATCTACAGATTCAGCACAAGTTGTTTATTTAACCCCAAGTGATCTGAAACAGCACCGATTAAATCTTCCAGCAGTTAGAGATAATCAAGCTCTTGTGATCAATGTTATGATTCCAAGTGGCATGAATGAACTTGATGTTGCGACAGAAGTACTTTATGTTGGAAATGAAATAGTTGATGTTGCTGGTAAAAAAGAAAGCGAACTGGATCCGAATAGTAAAGGTCAACAAATTGCAAAAAGAACAATTTGGAACTTCGTAAATGAAGATGGAACTCCATATAAGGGATATGTGAAAGATACTGGAAAGAAGATGGGCGGATTTGCCCTTGTTCCAGAAGGCTCATATATGAATAATAATGGAATGTGTTCCATTTATGCTAAAAACGTTTATCAGGGCGGAGCCGAAATTCACAAAAATAGTTTCCCTGGTGATCAGGAAAAATCTGGAACTGTAAAGATTTCTAATAGAAAAGATACACCAGAAGAGACCAGTGTAAGTGTCAAGAAGGTATGGAATGACAGCAACAACCAGGACGGAATCCGCCCGGATTCCGTCACCGTACAGCTTTATGCAGACGGAAAAGCAAGCGGAGCCCCGGTAGACCTGAATGCGGCGAATAATTGGAGCCACACCTGGAGCGGACTTGCGAAGAAAGCAAATAAGAC
>NZ_CAXUBQ010000002.1:118703-228214 GCF_964249465.1 Ruminococcus sp. Marseille-P328
TAAGGAAGGTATGGGATGACAGCAGCAACCAGGACGGAATCAGACCTGCAAGTGTGACAGTACAGCTTTATGCAGACGGAAAAGCAAACGGAGCCCCGGTAGACCTGAATGCGGCGAATAATTGGAGCCACACCTGGAGCGGACTTGCGAAGAAAGCAAATAAGACCGACATTAAATATACGGTGGACGAAGTGAGCGTACCAGAAGGTTATACCAAGACGGTAAGCGCAAATGAAGCCAAGACGGAATATGTGATCACCAATACCCATGTGACCGAGACAACAGAAGCAACGGTCAAGAAGGTATGGAACGACAGCAATGACCAGGACGGAAAACGCCCGGCTAAACTGACCGTAAACCTGATGAATGGAAATACAGTAGTGTCTACGGTAACCCTGAGTGAAGAGAACGGCTGGGAAGCAACTGTATCCAACCTGCCAAAGAAGGAAAACGGAACGGTCATCAGCTACAGCTGGAGCGAGGGAAGCATGCCGGAAGGCTACAGCCTTGAAGGAAGTGTGACAAGCGGAACCGTAACCACGCTGACTAATAAATATGCGCCGGAAGAGACCAGTGTAAGCGTAAGAAAAGTATGGACGGACAGTGACAACCAGGACGGAATCCGTCCAGACTCCATCACCGTACAGCTGAAAGCAGACGGTAAAGAGAGCGGAGAGCCGGTAGAGCTGAATGAGGCAAACAACTGGACCCATACCTGGAATGGTCTTGCGAAGAAGGCAAGCGGAACCGAGATTGAGTACAGTGTAGACGAAGTAAGCGTGCCGGGAGGCTATACTAAGACGGTAACAGCCAATGAAAACAAGACGGAGTATACGATCACAAATACCCATGAAACTGAGAAGACAGAAGCAACGGTCAAGAAGGTATGGAATGATAGCAACAACCAGGACGGAACCCGCCCGGTTGAACTGACCGTAAACCTGATGAATGGAAATGCAGTAGTGGATACTGTAACTTTGAAAGAAGCGAATGACTGGAGCGCAACTGTAGGGAATCTGGAAAAGAAGGCTGGTGGAAAAGATATCGAGTACACCTGGACAGAGGGAAGCATGCCAGAAGGCTACAAACTGACCGACACCAGAAAGAACGGAACTGTAACCACCCTGACTAACACCTACGCTCCGGAAAAAGTTTCCATCACTGGAACAAAGACCTGGAACGACGCGAATAATCAAGATGGCAAACGTCCAACCAGCATCAAGATCAGCCTTTTTGCAAATGGAAATGTAGTGAAGAGCCTTGATGTAACAGCAGCAACCAACTGGACGTATAGCTTCACAGACCTGCCGAAGTACGAAGCAGGAACTGAAATCAAGTACACAGTAGGAGAGGAAGCAGTTGCAGATTATGAGACTAAGGTAGAAGGCTACAACATCACCAACACTCATAAACCAGCAACCCTCGACATCACCGGAACCAAAACCTGGAACGATTCCAACAATCAGGATGGCAAACGTCCAAAGAGCATCACCGTCAACCTTCTTGCAAATGGCATAATTACAGACACCAAGACCGTAACAGCTGACGATAACTGGACCTACAGCTTCACCGATCTGCCGAAATATGCAAATGGTCAGGAAATTACCTACACGGTAAGCGAGCTTACCGTACCTGGTTATACAACAACTATTGATGATAATTACAACATCACCAACAGCTACACCCCAGGTGAGACCAGCGCGTCTGTAACCAAGATCTGGGATGATGCTGACAACCAGGATGGCATTCGTCCAGAGAGCATTACCGTAGCTCTCCTTGCAAATGGAACGCCAACTAACAAAACTGTTACTCTTACTGCTGCGAACAACTGGACACAGACGATAACTGGTCTTCCGGAAAAAGCAGATGGAGAGTATATCACCTACACCTGGACCGAGGTTAATGTTCCAGAAGGCTACAGCTTGACAGGAACTTCCAAGAACGAAACGGTAACCACTCTGACCAACACTCATACTCCAGAGCTTACTTCCATCACCGGAACCAAGACCTGGAAAGATGCAGATAATCAGGATGGAAAACGTCCAGAGAGCATTACCGTAAACCTTTTTGCAGACGGAACTAAGCTTAAGAGCCAGAGTGTAAGTGCTGATGCAGACGGAAACTGGAGCTACAGCTTCACAGACCTTCCGAAATATGCAAACGGACAGGAAATCACTTACACCGTAACTGAGGATGCAGTCGATGGCTACACAACCGAGAGTGATGGCTATAATTTCATTAACACTCATCAGCCAGAGACCACCGAGATTACCGGAACCAAGACCTGGAACGATGCAAACAACCAGGATGGCAAGCGTCCGGAAAGCATCACTGTAATCCTTCTTGCAAATGGCACAGAGAAAACTCGCCAGGCCGTAACTGCAGACGAAGCAGGAAACTGGACTTACACCTTCAAAGATCTGCCGAAATATGCAAATGGCCAGGAAATCACCTACACCGTAGCTGAGGAGGAAGTAACTGATTACACTACAACCTACGATGGCAGCAACATCACCAACAGCTACACTCCAGGAAAGACCAGTGCAACAGTAACCAAGATCTGGAACGACGCTGAAAATCAGGATGGAAAACGTCCGGAGAGCATTACCGTAAGTCTTCTTGCAGACGGTAAAGAAACCGGAAAGACCGTTACCCTGAGCGTCGAGAACAATTGGAAACAGACTATATCTGACCTTCCGGAAAAAGCAGACGGAAAAGCAATCGAGTACACCTGGACAGAGGAAACTCTCCCAGAAGGTTACGAACTTACCGACAACAGCAAGAACGGAACTGTAACTACTCTGACTAACACCTACGCTCCAGAAACAACTTCCATCACCGTAACCAAGACCTGGGATGACGCAGACAATCAGGATGGCAAGCGTCCAGAGAGCATTATCGTCAACCTTCTTGCAAACGGAGAGATCGTAGCAAGGCAGACTGTAAAAGCAGACGAAGCAGGAAACTGGACCTACACCTTTAAAGACCTGCCGAAATATGCAAATGGCAAGGAAATTACCTACACTGTAACCGAGGAAGCAGTGGAAGGCTATGAAACAAGTGTAGACGGATTTAACATCACCAACACTTACACAACCGAGACAACTGAGGTGAAGGGCTCCAAGACCTGGAACGATGCCGACAATCAGGATGGCAAACGTCCGGAGAGCATCACTGTAAGACTTCTTGCAAACGGCGAGGAGAAAGACAGCCAGACCGTAACCGCAGACGAAAATGGAAACTGGACCTACAGCTTCGAAAAACTGCCGAAATATGAGGCTGGAAAAGAAATTGTATACACGGTAACCGAGGATGCAGTTGCAGATTACACAACTGAGATCACCGGCTACGATATCACCAATAGCTATGCACCAGAAAAGACCAGCGTCACAGTTACCAAGTCATGGGCTGATAACGATGACCGCGGCGGTCACAGACCGAAGGAAATCAAGGTTCAGCTGAAAGCCGATGGAGAAAACAGCGGCGAGGAAATTACCCTGAATGCAGAGAACAACTGGACCTACACATGGTCTGACCTTGACCAGAAGAAAGCCGGTAAGGACATTGCCTATACCGTAGAAGAGACTGGAAAAGCAGCTGGTTACATTTCCACAGTAACCGGAAATGCAGAAGAAGGCTTTATCATTACCAACACCATTACCTCCGTGAAGATCAGCAAGGTAGACATCACCGACCAGAAAGAACTGGCAGGTGCTCATATCCAGGTGATCGACAAGGATGGAAATGTAGTAGAAGAGTGGGATTCCACATGGGAAGCTCACGAAGTAACTGGCCTGAAGCCTGGCGAAACCTATACCCTTCGCGAGACTGTAGCACCAGAGGGATATACTTTGACCAGCGATACCACCTTTACCCTGAAAGAGGATGGAACCGTTAACAAAGATACTACCACAACAACCATATCAGATAATGGAACCCTTCTGGTAGAAGACAGCAGAACTTCTGTAAAAGTAAGCAAAGTAGATATTTCCGATGGGAAAGAGCTGGAAGGTGCTCACATCCAGATCATTGACCAGGATGGAAACGTAGTAGACGAGTGGGATTCCACCAAGGAAGCTCATGTTACCGAGAAACTGAAAACCGGTAAGATTTACACTCTTCGTGAGACTGTAGCTCCAGACGGATATTTACTTACAAGCGACACTACTTTTGTTCTGAAAGAAGACGGAACAGTAGATGCAGAAAAAACAACAGCTGTTTCCAAGGATGGTGTTTTACTTGTACAGGATAAACTGGCAACCTCAGCATCTATTGCAGTGACAAAGAAACTTACCTATATTGGTGAAGGTCTGGCAGCAAGAAATCAGACCTTCTATGTAGCCCTGTATTCTGATAAAGAATGCACACAGAGAGTTTCTGATGTGAAAGCTCTTGTATTCAAGAATGCAGATGCTTCCACCGTAGTATTCTCAGAGAATATTAAGGCAGGCAAGACATACTACATTGCAGAGTGTACACAGGATGGAACTTCTCAGACGATCGGCGCTCTTGCAGATGGAACTGTTTATGAAGCTGTATTTGGCAATGGTAACTCCACAACAGTAACCGAAGCCGATGGAACAACAACCGTTTCCTTTGAAAACGTGTTCAGCAGCTTCCCGCCAGATGGATTCTACAAACAGGGTCAGCTGACAATTACCAAGAAGGTTCTTGGTGCAGATGGAGGCACCAGAAACAGCAACGAGGTATTCTATGCAGGTATCTTTGATGATGCAGCTCATACACAGCTTTCCCAGCAGGTTGAGCAGAACATTATCAAGCTTGATATGGACGGTGGCTATGAAGTAAGTGAGATCATCAATGTTGGTCTTGCCCAGTCAGGAGCAAAGGTAACCCTGTATGTAACGGAAACTGATTCCAACGGAAAACCAATTGCAGGCTCCGAAGGCTTTGGATATAAAGTTACCGTAAGTGCAGATTCTGTTACATTTGATGAAACGAATATGACAGCAGAAGTTGTCATCACCAACCAGGAAGAAAGCACAGTAACAGAAACACCAACACCAACACCTACTCCTTCTTCCGATGGTGGAAATAGCGGTGGCTCCGAAGATCATTCCGGCGGCTACGGCGGAGGCAAATCACCGAAGACCGGAGATGATACCCCGATCGGAACTTATCTGATGCTTCTTCTTGCAGCTGCAATGCTTGCAGCCGAGACTGAAAGACGCCGCAGAAGAAACAAAAGACAGTAAAGCAAAACAAGGTTTCTGACCAGATTGGAACCATAACAAAGTAAGTACAAACGAAGGCGGTCCGCACACAAAGCGGATCGCCTTTTTGCAGATTCACTTTAGCTTCCTGCTCAATTAAGGAAAACCACAGAACAGCCCTGTGGTTCTGGTTTTGCAAAAAAGTAAAAAAACTTTCCTGAAAAGTGGAAAAACATCCCGAAGAAAGAGTTGACGAAACAGCCCTACTGGTATAATGAAGTCAAATTAAAGGATATTACATTTGGGAATGACTTTATAGATTTCAGGAGGTTTCCATTATGAGAAAGAATACATTAAAAAAAGCAATGGCAGTTATGATTTCAGCGACAATGCTGGTGACAGGATATACAGTAGTTTCCGCAGAAGGATTTACAGATGCGGAGGCACTTGCAGAGATGGATGCTTTTACTACAGGTGATGAAGCTGTATATGTGGAAGAAGTTCAGCCGGAAGCTGCACAGACTGAGGAGGTTCAGCCAGAGCAGACTCAGACAGAGGTTCAGCCGGAGGTTGCACAGACCGAGGAAGTTCAGGTAGAAGAGCCTCAGGCAGAAGAATCTCAGGATGAGTTCCAGACCGGGGAATCTGCTGAAGAAGCCGCTTTTGTTGATGGATTCACAGATAGCTCTGCAGAAGCTGATCCAGCTGAGTTTACCGATGGAACCGGTGAAGTTGGAGATGCAGTAGAAACTACCGTAGATTCCGATTTCCGTTTCGAGAACGAAGAAGTCATTATCACTGCAAAAGTGTTTGATGAGACAGCTCTTCCAGAAAACGCTGAAATGAACGCTGTAAAGCTTGAAGTTGGCAGTGAGAAATATGAAGAAGCAAAACAGGCTTCCATCAGAGACCTTGGAACAACAGAAGACGACGAGTACACTTTCTACGACGTAACCTTCATCGCAGATGGTGTTGAGATCGAAGTTCCAGACGAAGCAGTTGTAATTAATATGGAATTCAAAAACGTTGCATCAGAGGAAAACGAAACCCAGAGCGCCCTCCACATCCAGGAGACAGAAGCTGGCGTAGTTGCCCAGGACGTAACCGCACAGTCCGCAGACGGAACACTGAAATCCGTAGGATTTAACTTCTAAAATTCAATAACCGCAAGCAGATACAGGACTTTCTGAGAAATCGGAAAGTCCTTTTTTGTATAATCAAAATTTCATCTATGCTGCTCCCGCCACGTCCGCGGTGAAACCCCATACACATTTTTAAAAGCCCGGGAGAAGTGGAGGGCGTTTTCGTAGCCTACGGCAGAGCCGATATCTCCTATAGATAATGTGGTCAGCTTCAGCAATTCCGCCGCTTTTGTCATGCGGTAATGAATGAGAAATTCCTGTGGAGAGCGTCCTGTGCTGGTGCGGAAAATTCGTCCCAGATAGCTTCTGTTAATACCGCATACAGCTGCCACATCCTCAATAGAAATATCATTCTGGAAGTTCTGTTCGATAAAATTTATCGCCTCTTTTATATAATAATCACTCATTTTACTGGTGGCGGCAGGCTGTGGTCTGGCAACAGATTGTGCAAGCAGATCCGCAAAAAGATAGAAATGTCCCATCAGATGAAAAGGAGATTGCTCTGAATTCTGAGAAATGTAAATCAGTTCATCCGCCATCTTTTTTCGTGCCTCCCTGGAGTGGGCCATATAGACTGGCGCATCCTTGGAAAAGCCACAAACGTTGAGGATTTCTGTGGTACGCAGCCCGTCAAACTCCACCCAGACGTATTCCCATGGCACCTGAATATCTGCCACATAAGTGGTGATCTGTCCTGGAAAAATCATAAATCCCTGTCCGCTCCGAACCTGATAATTTACATTCTGCCCCTTGGAATTCGTGGCCATCAGGGTGCCTGTTCCGGAAAGAACATAGTGAAAAAGATAGTGATTCCGCGTTGCCGGACCAAATAAATGTCCGGGAGTACACTTCTCATGTCCATATTGGTAAAGGCATAGATCAATGAAAGTTTCGCTCGGAAAAATGTGAAAGTTGTTATCCATATCCGGAATCCTCCGTTACATTTGCTGACAATATATCATAATGCGATAATATATTTCATTATACCATAAAAAACCATCATAAAGGCATAAAATAAGAAAAATTAAGCTATTTAAGTGTTGATTTTGGTATGCTATACTTAACACATCATAGAAAAAGGAGGCCCCACTCATGGCAATTACCTTCAACGAAATAACCCGGATCTTTACCCTCACCACTGCCCACACTACCTATCAGATGCAGGCGGATGCTCAAGGGTACCTTTTGCACCTGTATTATGGTGCCAGAACTGCAGGAGAAATGGACTATCTTCTGAATTATGGAGACCGTGGATTTTCTGGAAATCCGAATTCAGCAGGCAGCGACAGAACCTATTCTCTGGATGCATTGCCACAGGAATATCCATCACTTGGCACAGGAGATTTCCGAAATTATGCGTTAAACATAGAGAATGCAGATGGTTCCCAGTGCTGCAATCCGGTTTACATAACACATGAAATTGCGGCTGGAAAATACACTCTGAAAGGTCTTCCATTCGTCCGTGCAGAAGAAAATGAAGCGGAAACTTTGAAGATTATACTGGAAGATCCTGTTACAAAAGTAGAGCTTCATCTGCTCTACGGAGTACTGGAAAAAGAAGATATTATCACCAGAAGTGTGATAATTAAGAATGCTGGAAAAGCCCCTGTAACAGTAAAAAAAGCCCAGTCTGCATGCCTGGATTTCCTTCACGGAGACTATGATCTGATCAAATTTTATGGCAGACATGCTATGGAAAGAAACATGGAAAGAATGCCGGTTTCCCATGAAAGCACCCGAATTGGCAGCCGCCGTGGAACCTCCAGCCACCAGTATAATCCAGGGGTAATCCTTGCAGGAAAAAACACAAATGAAGACAGCGGAAGCTGCTACGGAATGCTGTTTGTATACAGTGGAAACTTCCTTGTAGAAGCAGAAAAGGACCAGTATGATCAGACCAGAATCCAGATGGGTCTGACTGATGAACTGTTTGCATATTCCCTGGAAGCCGGAGCTGAATTTACCGCGCCAGAGGTTGTTTTATCCTACACAAACAAAGGTCTTTCCAGGCTTTCCCAGCAGTACCATCACTGCATTATGAATCATATCTGCCAGGGAAAATACGTCCATGCAAATCGTCCTGTCCTGATCAACAGCTGGGAAGCCGCATATTTTGATTTCACCGGAGACACCATCGTAGAGCTTGCAAAGGAGGCAAAAGCGCTTGGAATCGATATGGTGGTTATGGATGATGGATGGTTCGGAAAGCGAAATGACGACAATTCTTCTCTCGGCGACTGGTATGTGAACGAGGAAAAATTAGGCGGAACTCTGACGAAATTAATCGAAAGAGTAAACGCAGAAGGCGTGAAATTCGGTATCTGGATTGAGCCTGAAATGGTCAGTGAGGACAGTGATCTTTACAGGGAACATCCGGACTGGGCAATCACAATTCCAGGCCGCAAGCCTGTCCGTTCCAGAAACCAGCTGGTCCTTGATTTTTCCAGAAAAGAAGTACGTGATGAGATATTTAAACGCATCTGCGCAGTTCTGGATCAGGGAAATGTGGAGTACATTAAATGGGATATGAACCGCAGCCTGGCAGATATTTATGCACCAAACGTGACCTATGATTATGTTCTTGGGGTGTACGATTTCCTGGAAAAACTTACGAACCGTTATCCGGATATTCTTATTGAAGGCTGCAGCGGAGGCGGCGGAAGATTTGATGCCGGAATGCTGTATTATACGCCTCAGATCTGGTGCAGTGACAACACAGATGCTATTAATCGTACACGGATTCAATATGGAACCTCCTTCTTTTATCCGGTAGCAGCAATGGGTTCCCATGTGTCAGCAGTGCCAAACCATCAGACCGGAAGAGTGACCAGTATGCATACAAGAGGCGTTGCAGCTATGTCTGGAACCTTTGGCTATGAACTGAATCCCGCACTTTTAAATGCAAAGGAAAAAGCAGAAATCCGTGCCCAGCTTGCCCAATACAGGGAGTATCAGGAATTGATCCGTGAAGGAGATTATTACCGTCTTTCCAATCCTTTCCAGGATAATTTTGCGGCCTGGATGGTGGTATCAGATGACAGATCCAAGGCACTGGTAAGTGTGATAAGATTTACAGCAGAAGCCAATCCGCCGGCAGCATACGTTACCTTAAAAGGAATGGAAGAGGATGCTTTTTATCGGGAAAAAACTACCGGAAAAGTATATCCGGGAGCTGCACTTATGGAGGCTGGAATACTGCTTCCTGCTGCGATGAGCGAATATGAAGCATACCAGATAGAACTAGAGCGTGTTTGAAAAATCAATGATTATGTTTTCATAGCCGTTAAGTTAATTTTATCATTCTTTTGTGAAGAAAAAAGGAGAAAAAGTTTATAAACCGGAAAGATTGTTTTTTTATATGTTCTGAGATATACTTGCAGTATTCGTAGACGGAACAGGGTGTGATTGCAATGGTTTCAATGATTCCTTTCGGGCTTCTTGCCGGGGTTGTGGGGGGACGGGAGGTTCGGATTACAGAGGTTGATGAGAGTGGATTTTGTTTTCGGACAATAGAAGAAAATATCTCTGATTCAGAAGCTTTGAAGGTGTGCTTTTATGATATAAAGAATGGGTGTTACCGTGAATTGGAAATTTCAGAATACGATATACAAAGGTTTGATATGGAGGACGCAGAACTCTCCGGATTTTATGTGAAATATAAGGTGACGGTGAAGCAGAAAGCGTATGCAGAGGCGGTTCAGAGGCTTCTTTATCAGTATAATCACTACATTCATCTGAAGCTGGAAGAGGACGACAGCGCGTTGGCGAAAAGCCTGACAGGGTATCCGGGGGAACTGGATGAGGTCAAGCGTGGCAGTCTGGAAGAGCAGGTGGGAATATGGCGGAGAGAGCTTACGCCAGATGGATTGGAGTCCGCTTATAATGGGAAACGTATAGATTTAACTGATAATTGTTCTCAGTACGGAACTGGCTTTAAGCCTGGGTATAAGTGCCAGGTACCGCCTGAATCAGGTGTTACGGAGCTGGCGCTGGAGATAGATCGCCCGGAATTGTATCAGGAATATTTGAATAGTTCCCTGACAGAATTTTCCAAAAAGTATGCCGGAAAATGTATCGGTATCTGCGGCAGCATTATTCTGGAACATAGAGTACCGGATCACCTTTATATTGGAAATCAGTTCTGTCATCTTCTGTTTCCGGAACGTAAATTGTTGTTTGAAATAATAGAAAAAGCAGCGGCAGAACAGGTGGAAATCACACTTGTTTTTTCTTATATCCGGGAATATATGCTGGATTATATAACAGAATTGCTTGATGAAATTAACCGGTGGTGTGAAGAAAAAAGGCAGTCTGTAGAGATTGTTGTAAATGACTGGGGAATGGCTTCTTTAGTAAAAAAAAGCAGAAGGAATCTGATTCCCAGCCTTGGAATTTTGTTAAATAAACGCAGAAAAGACCCTCGGATTCCGTTCAAAAAAGGAGAACAGAAATGGTTTGAGAGGAACAGCCTGAATGCTGGATTTTACCGTAATTTTCTGGAAAGAGAATATGGAATCCAACGCTTTGAATGGGAATCCTGCGGTTACGAACAGCAGATTCCACCTGGAAAAAACAGCCTGCATATTCCGTTCTATCAGACCAATACATCACAGTATTGTCCTCTTGGTGCAGTATGTGAAACAGGTGAGAGAGGACGGCAAAAGCTTGCAAAAAAATGCCCGGGATATTGTACGGAATATGCACTTTTGTATCCGGAACATTTGCATATGATAGGGCGGTATAATTCGTTGTTTGGGATTGATATGATGATATTGAAAGAGGAAGAAATACTGAAGAATTATATCCAAAACGGTGTGGACCGGGTTGTAATAAGAGCATGGTAATGCCGCCTGCAGGTGACATACCCGTGTTGAGGCAGAAGCGATAGTTTATTCAGGATGAAGTACATGGCTGCTCAAAGCTGGAATTTATGGAGATAAGTGATGAAAATAGTAGCAGGATTAGGCTCGATAGATGAATATATAAAGTTCGCGGAGGCTGGTGCAGATGAATTTTTCTGTGGTTATGTTCCTTATTCCTGGTCCCAAAAATACGGAACGGTACTGCCCTTAAACCGCAGGGAAGTACTTTGTTATAACGTACAGCTTGGCGCATTCAGTGAGCTGGAAATCCTGTCTGGGATGATGAAAAAGTACGAAAAACCAGTCCATCTTACCTTCAACTCCCTGTATTATATCCCGGAACAATATCCAGAAATTGCCGGGATTATAAGCCAGTGTATGAAAATCGGTTTTCACAGTTATATTATTGCAGACCCGGCGTTGATGGTATATTTACGTGAAAATGGTATAAACTGCGAAATCCATCTCAGTGGAGAATGTGGAGAAATTAACAGCCAGATGGTGGCTTCATTGGCAAAAATGAGATTGAAACGTGTGATTTTTCACAGGAAAAATACATTCGAAGATATGAAAGCGGTTGTTGATAAATGTGGAAAAAAGGATGGAACAGAAGGAGTTCCGGAATTTGAGGCCTTTGTATTGAATGAAATGTGCCAGTTTACAGGTGCATTTTGTAATTCTTTGCATTGCGATGAGATGGGGTATCTTTGTAAAGTGCCCTATCAGATCGGAACCTTAAAAACAGGGAATGCCGGTTCTGAAATCTTCAATCAGAAAATAAACGGAGGGCATTTGCTGCCAGACGGCTTTGTTCCTGATGATTTTCACAGTTTACATGATTTTTCCTATGATTCTGCGGGTTATCTTTGCGGTGAAACTGGCTGTGGTCTATGTGCACTTTATCAGTTAAAGCAAGCCAGAATTACGCACTTGAAGCTGGTTGGCCGTGGAAATTATACGGATTACATGGAAAAAGATATTCGAAATCTTCGAATGGCGTTGAATATATTGAAAGAATCCGCTGACGAAATGGAGTTTCGGCGAAAATTGAAATTGCAGATTTTTCCCAGCGGGTGCAGCAGGAATTGCTATTACCGGTAATCAGGCAGCACAGGATCTGGATCCTGCGCTGCCTTGAGAAATTTATCTGGTTGTTTTTTATCCGATGGGCTCGAAATCTGCAGCTCCATGTTTGCACAGCGGGCAGATGAAGTCATCCGGGAGCTCGTCACCTTCGTAGATGTAGCCGCATACTTTGCAGACGAAGCCTTTTTTGCCATCGGTTTCTGGCTTCGGTTTTACATTTTTCTGATAGTAGGTGTAAGTCATGGTGTCAAGATCGTTCATGACGCGGGCTTCGGTGACGCTGCAGATGAACATTCCATGGGTACCAAGGTCTACATATTGTTCAACCTTCAGAGACATAAATGCATTAATATATTTGTCCAGGAATACCAGTCCATTATCGGAACGGTAGACCTTCTGACCTGCAAATTTATCTACGCTGCGTCCGGTCTGGAAACCAAACTGCTGGAATACAGAGAACGGTGCATCTACAGACAGGCAGTTTACATTGAGAACTCCAGTCTGTTTGATCACATGGTGGGAGTAATTTGCCTTATTGATATTTACCGCAATACGGTTTGGAGTATCAGTGAGCTGGGTCACAGTGTTGACGATCAGTCCGTTGTCTTTTTTGCCGTCATTGGAGGTAACTACATAAAGACCGTATCCGATTCTGAAAAGGGCTGTCATGTCATTTTTGTTTGCCAGCTCATCATTCTGGGCAATGTATTCTTTGCAAAGTTCGCTTGCCATAGCTTCCAGCTGATCCTTGTTTTCCTGGTTTACTGCGGAAAGCACTTTTACAGTAGTGTCCAGCCAGTTGATCTTCTTGCAGCCAGAAAGCATTTCTTTCATAATTTTTGCTGCCAGAGGTGCCCAGGAACCATTTTCGATGATGCCCACGGTGCGGTTCTGGAAGTTGTGCTCGGTCAGACGGGTGATATAGTCGTGCATGAACGGATAAATGCTTGCATTATAGGTTGTGGTAGCAAGAACCAGCTTACTGTAGCGGAATGCGTCGGACAGAGCCTGTGACATGTCATCTCTTGCAAGATCATATACAACAACTTTGGGACATCCCTTGCTGCGAAGCTTGTCAGCCAGCAGCTCTACAGCCGCTTTTGTATGACCGTATACAGATGTGTAGGCAATGACAATTCCTTCTGTCTCTGGTGTGTAAGAGGACCATGTATCGTAAAGACCAATGTAATGTCCAAGGTTTTCTGTAAGAACAGGTCCGTGAAGAGGGCAAATGATCTGGATATCCAGGCCTGCGGCAACTTTCAGTAATTTCTGAACCTGTGGTCCGTATTTTCCAACGATGCCAATAAAGTATCTGCGAGCTTCATCGTCCCAATCTTCTTCTACATCCAGTGCGCCGAATTTTCCGAAGCCATCTGCGGAGAAAAGTACTTTATCGGTGCTGTCATAGGTTACCATAACTTCTGGCCAGTGCACCATGGGAGCGAAAACAAAGGTCAGGTTGTGGTTTCCAAGGTTGAGGGTGCCGCCATTTGTAACCTCCAGTTTCTGTCCTTCCAGGTCGAGACCGAAGAAGTTCTGGATCATAGTGAAGGTTTTTGCGTTGGCTACGATGGTGGTTTCCGGATAAACTTTCAGGAAGTTTGCCACATTTGCTGCGTGGTCCGGCTCCATATGCTGTACAATCAGGTAGTCTGGCTTGCGGCCTTCCAGGATGCGGTCCAGATTATCCAGCCATTCGTGAGTGAAATTTGCATCTACAGTATCCATGACTGCGATTTTTTCATCCAGGATCACATAGGAATTATACGTCATACCGTTCGGTACTTTGTACTGACCTTCGAAAAGATCAATCTGATGGTCGTTTACGCCTGCGTAGCGGATGGTGTCTGTAATTTTCATAGGGGTTCGTCTCCTTTTTATGAGATATTGTTATTGGTGTAATTGTTTGTGATTTCTGCGGGAACTATGTATTTTTTACTGCTTTGTTATTTCTTTAACATGGTCTTAGTATAACCAAATTTTGAAATAAAATCTGTTGCAAATACAACAAAATGGTGTAAGATATAAGAAATTATTTTTTGAACATGTTCTGGATAAATTTATAGAAAGGGATTGTAGAAATGACACCAGTGACACTTTTTTCATACATAACTCCTGAAGAACAGGAACGTATGCGCATCTGTTTCGATATGCATGAAGCAGTCTATCGGAATAATGAGACTGTGATGGAATATGCCAGTTCCATGAAAAAAATAGGTCTGATCCTGGAAGGTCAGGCAGTCCTTTATTGCATTGATGAAGATGGAAATCAATATATGATAGATAGCCTGAAAAAGGATAGTGTTTTCGGCGAACCATTCCTTTTATCTGAAGAATCCCAGCACTATTATGTCTGTGCAAAATCCGAAACAAGAGTGCTGTTTATCGCCTATGAGCATGTGATTAAACGCTGCGAAAATGCCTGTAAATTCCATAGCCAGCTGGTAAGCAATCTGCTCCAGATGATTGCCCAGCGTGCCAGCCAGCAGGCCAGTCGGATTTATGTGCTGTCAAGAAACAGCATCCGAAAGAAGATCATGACCTATTTAAATTCCATTGCCGCAGAAAAACAGACGAAAACTGTTATTTTGCCCATGTCCTACACCACTCTTGCCGAATACCTTAGTGTAGACCGCAGTGCCATGATGCGTGAGATGAAAAATTTGGTGGATGAGGGAATTATAGAAAGAGATGGGAAGAAATTGCGTATTTTGGAAAGCAAATCATCTTAAAACGGGGGATGAATTGCTGCGTGTTGTATAGCTGAGGAGTGGAAAGCTGCGTGTTGACAATAATCTGGTAAATTAATAACTAAGACTTCCCATACCTGAAATGGGATTCGCACCTTGAAAATTCAATATTTCAGCTAACAAAATAGTGATTTATGCCGCTACTGCCTCCGGATGAAGTGCATTCCGCAGATATTTCGGCAGTCTTGATTCAAAATCAGCAGTAAATGCGACCAACTGCGCATCACTGAGCTTTAGGATTTCCTGAAGGCTTGGGCTATTTCCGAAATCTCTTCTTCAGAATATCTCGGAATAATACGCCGGTGATCATTTTTCAGTTTCAGGAGAGTATAATCACGCTGCAGACAACAGTTCCCATGGGCACGAAGATATTCCGTAGCGTACTTTACACATCTTAACGTACGTCCAGTACTACCTCCGTTCGAAACCGGTACTTCGTCAATCAGAAATGACATGACTATAGTGTCATCAATTAATTGTGGCTTTATCCCGAGCTGTTCGGCGTACCACAGAAAATGTCTGATGGGAGCCCGGAGATCATTTTTTGTCGCGGTGCTGACAGGGTGGCTGTCAAGTATCATTTCAACGAGGCTGTTTATCTCGTCGGATACAATGTACTTGAGCGGATGAGATTTAGTGCTCGAAAAATCAACAACGCCTCTTTCCGCAAGCGAGGACAGCATACGCATAACACGTAGCTGGAATCGATGATATTCCTTACATATCTCACCAGAAGAGCACCTTGTGTCAAGATTATCCTTGTAGGAATCCATCAACTCTGGACTGTAGGAATCAACCTGTGATGACTGTGCAAAGCGTACTATCGAGTTACAAATAATCTGATACTGTTCTAAAGACACTTCCAGTATCCCATAGGTTCTCACCTCCTTCATGAGCTGATCAGTTAATGGTTTTAGTAACGGGTAGGATTTTACCATACACAGCCTCCTTTCTATAGCGATGACTGGTTACATCTCTATAGTAAGAAATGCCGATGTATTTATAAAGTCCTATAAATCCAATATTTCAGAAAATCAAAAATCGGTATATGGCAGATTGAAGTTTTCTTCAAAACCTGTAAGTCCATGCTCAACCTGCTAGGAGAGTGTCACAGTTTATCTTATGATGCACTAACTGCTCACGTAGCAATTGTGTTTACCAGATATATGCTACTTGCAACGGAACAACGGCGGAACGAAGAACAGAGAACGCTGGGAGAGCTATTCTTTTTCCTTGTTGATGAAATGGCAGATATTACTTTCAGCAGATCACTTGACATCCTGATGGATGCCTTAATGGCGAGCCTTCAGGAAATCCTGAAGCTGAGTGACGAGCAGCTTTCTGCCTTTATTGCTGATTTTGAATCCAGACTGCCGGAATATCTGCGTAATGCACTCCATCCAGGGACTGCGATGGCATAAATCGCTATTTTGTTAGCTGAAATATTGAATTTTCAAGGTGCGAAGCCCATTTTGGGTATGGGAAGTCTTAGGAGTTTTATTTATGAAAGTTGTTTATCAAACCTGTTGTGGTGTCGATGTTCACAAATCTTTTCTCGTTGCCATAATCATTAAAACCACTTCTGGAGTTCAGCCTTCTTATCAAAAGAAGCGTTTCTCCACCTTTAACAATTCTATTCTGCAATTCAAGAAATGGCTGTTGGAAAACGCATGCCGTGATGTCTGTATGGAATCTACCGGAAAATACTGGGTTCCTGTCTTTAATCTCTTAGAAGATGATATCAATGTCACCATCGCTGATCCTAAATGGGTAAAAGCTGTAAAAAGAAATAAAGACGACACAAAAGATTCCAAGTGGATTGGGGATTTGTTTCGATTAGGATTGGTTCCAAGAAGTTATATTCCATGCAAACCGATACGTATCCTGCGTGAATTTACAAGATATCGGTATAAACTGACTTCCTGCCGCTCCAGTGAAAAGAACAGATACCAGAATGCGCTTACTGTCTGTAATATCGCATTAGATTCGCTTGTTTCCGATATCTTTGGGAAATCAGCTACATCTGTTATTGATTACCTGATCGAACAATCCGACAATTCCATCAACTACGAAGAAATCACTTCCAGACTGCTCTGTTCCTTAAAGAAGAAGTCTGACAGTGTCATTGAATCCATCGAAGGGTATCAGATGACTGACTCCCCAAAATATCGTATGCGTCTCGTCCGCGCACATATGGATTATAATCACATCTACCATCAATGATATAGACACTATGCTTGATTCTTTGATTATTCCTTACGAAAATGCTGTCCAGTTACTTTGCGCCATTCCGGGTGTTGACCGTAACAGTGCAATCACTGTTATCTCCGAAATAGATACAAATATGACTCCGTTTTCTAATTCCAAACGCTTATGCTGTTTGACATTATTTTTCCGGAAGAGGCTTGACCCGAACCGTACTAAGAATATAACGAGAATTTTTTCGATTAGCTTATAATGAGGGGAAAGAATTGTTGGGAACGGAAGGCGTATTCAATGCATATGTTGTACTTTATAGAGTGAGATTAATACCCGAAATCAGTATTTAATTTGGGGTAAGCAGATGGTTAGGGTGATCATATTAAAACATGTATGTGACCGTTTACATTTGATGATTGGTCAAAATATTAACGATGTAATCGGTTACATGAAAAAAACCTTAATTTAACGCATAAAACAATGCAAAAATGCACAAAATAAATCGATATAAATTATATAATAGTTACGAAAAGACGATAAATGCATGAAAAGTAACCGTTTACATATTGCGTTTCATGTATTTCTATGCTATATTACCAACATAAGGAGCAAACACTATATGACAATTAAAGAAATCGCAAAACTCGCTGGTGTTTCGACTGCTACAGTATCAAGAGCGCTAAACGGTCAACCAGGTGTTTTACCAGAAAAACAACAATATATTTTGCAATTGGCCAAAGATTTAAATTATCAGCCAAATGTTCTTGCTAAGGGTTTATCCTCAAAAAAGTCATATACCTTAGGTGTGGCTATTTCCGATATCACTAATCCTTTTTATGGAGAAATTGTGAGAGGAATTGAGGAAATCGCGACGCCACACGATTATACTACTGTGCTTTTTAGTACAGATTATGACATCGATAAAGAACGAAGAGCTTTAAACTTCTTACAAAGTGGTCGAATAGATGGATTAATTGCATCCGTTAGTAATTATGTCGTAGATGAATGCGTATCTCTCGAACAATCGGGTCTTCCGTTGGTTTTGCTAGGACATATGCATAATGAAGCAAAATGCGGAAAGGTAGGTTGCAATAATGTTTCTTCCGCCTATCAAGCAACAGAATATTTGATCAAAAAGGGACATAAAAATATAGCACACGTTGCTGGTCATCGTAGAACTAAGACAGGAATGCAACGTCTAGAAGGCTTTCGCTCAGCAATGGCTAATTATGATCTCCCTGTGCCACCAGAGAATATTATTTATACGGATTATTTAGAAGTTGATGCATATGAGAAGGTTTTAGCATATCTAAAAACAAAGCCAGGGATCACTGCAATGTTTGTGGCAAATGATTACCTAGCAATTGGTTGTTATAAAGCAATTGAAGAAATGGGTTTAAAAATACCTGATGATATTTCAGTTATTGGACATGATGATATTTATCTGTCAACGATATTGAATCCAGAATTAACTACAATGCATCAACAACCTCGAAAAGTTGGAAGATTAGCCTCACAGTTAATTTTTGAAGAAATTGAGAAAACAAGAAATGAAGAGAAAATGCTGATTGTACCAACAGAACTTGTTGAACGAGCTTCAGTAAGAGATTTGAATTTGAAATAGTAATTTGCAATGAAAAAAGAAAATGTAATTTTTTTAATGAAAGGAGAAAAAGGCATGTATTCTATTTGGTTGTTAGAGTATTGCCATGTACCAACACAGCCCATAGGGAGTGTATTATCAGGTCAGCATAATGCCGGTTTTAGGGAGTTGTCGTTTACCTACATGGTACTTAAGGGAAATGGTCTCAATATCTTAATTGACACAGGTACGGATGGAAATGATCCGGTGACTCAGGCTTATCATAAGAGAGACAGTGTAACAAATTGGCATTCTCCTGAAGAAGTACTTAAAAAAGTCGGATTGAAACCAGAGGACATCAATTATGTGCTTATTACACATGCACATTACGATCATATGGATAATCTTAAGGCATTTCCAAATGCTAAATTTATAATTCAGGAAAAGGAACTTTTAGGTTGGGTATGGGCAATGACAAGACCTAGAAAATTCCGTGCACCACATATGGCTTTGAAATCACAGAATATTTATGAAGCACTCCATTTAGTTGAAGAAGAACGAATGACAATGGTAGATGGAGATGTGAAAGATATTCTTCCAGATATCGATCTGAAGGCTGCATTTGATGGTCACACCTTTGGATCACAGGCAATTGTCATCAATAATGAAGATGGTCCCTGGGTTAATGTTGGCGATATGGCGTATGTACGTGAAAACCTCACGGGATTCAATAATGATGGAGTATATGTTCCGGTTGGTCTGGCAGTTGGTACACCTTATAACATTACTAAATCAATCGACGAGGTTATAGATCTTGTTGGTGGAAAGCTCAACAGAATTATTATTGGTCATGAAACTGATAATTGGGATATTTATCCATCTAAAAAGTGTGAAGATGGATTATATATGGCAGAAATAGCCTTGGCCGAGGGAGAAACGTCAAAACTATAACAGTACATACTTTGAGATGGAGATCTTGAATAAAAATAAATGAGTAAAGAAAGGAAAGAATTATGAAAAAACAAATCGCTATGCTTACAGCTCTCGCAACATTAACAATGGCAGTTGCACCGATTTCGGTGTTAGCCGATGAAGAAAAGGTAGATATAGCTGTAGTATCTATTTCGGCAGCAGATTCTAACAACGTAAGATACATCAAAGGTCTTGAGGATGGCGCTGAACAATATGGTTATGAAGTGTCTGTTCTTGATGCAGATGGATCAACCGATAAGGCAAACTCAGCTTTTGCAAATTTTGTGTCACGTGGTGCAGATGTCATTGTTGACATGGTATTTCCGGCAACTTCGATTGCAACAGGACTTAAGTCAGCTGAGGATGCAGGAATTCCGGTTGTGACTTGGGGCGGTGGAATGGCAGATGGAGTATGGTATACGAATGGTAGTGGCGGCCCAACAGCTACTGATGTTATCAAAAAGATGATTGAAGATATGGATGGAGAGGGCGAACTGCTTGCTCTTACATATCATGAGGGACAGGTGGCTCGTGATAGAGAAGCTATTCTCGATGAACTGTTAGCAGATTATCCGGATATCGAGGTTACAAAAAATGAAGTAAACATTCCTGGAACACTTCAGAATGCAATGGAATACGCTAATGCATGGCTTGCATCAAGACCGGCGGATGGAACCAATTATGCTGTTTGGGGTTCATGGGATGATCCTGCTCTTGGCGCTATTTCTACACTGAAACAGATGGGTCGTACTGACGTAAAGGTATATGGACAAAACGGTAATGCTGATGCTTTACAGGCGATTCTTGACGGAACAATGACGGCTACAAGTTGGCAGAGTGGATATGATGAAGGCATTGCTGCAATGGAAGCAATCCATGAGATCTTGGAAAAAGGCGAAGAGTTTGAAAAGACAGAAGAAGTAGTACCGGTTGTTGTTGTAACTGCGGATAACATTGAAAAATTTATCGAAGAACATCCGGAAACAATGGAGAATGTACAGTAAGTAAAGGATACGACTATGAATAGTGATTATTCAATATCTGTAAGATCTATTACAAAGGTTTTCGCCGGTGTGAAAGCTTTGGACAATGTGAGTATAGATGTTGTGAGCGGAAAGGTTCATGGCTTAATTGGAGCAAATGGTGCTGGGAAGTCCACACTAATAAAAATTCTTGCCGGAGTTTATCATCCGGATGAGGGACAAATTCTTATTGATGGGAATGAAGTGAAGATAACAGATCCAGCGACTTCGACAGCATTAGGCCTTAGCTTTATACACCAAGATCTTCATTTGGTTGAGCATTTTAATGTAATGCAAAATATGCTGATGGGAGAGAAAAAAGATACAAAGCTTGGTCTTATTGATTGGAAGAAATCTACTCAGAAAATACAAAAAGTACTTGAACTAGTTAATTTTACGAAACCTTTAACAACCAAGGCAAAGGACTTGAGCACTGGTGATCAGTGGTTGATCGCCATTGCAAAAGCCTTAATGCATGATGCAAAATTTATAGCTATGGATGAGCCTACTGCAGCTTTATCTGAGGCAGAGGTAGAAAATTTATTCAGAATAGTTCGAGATCTGACCAGTCATGGAATTGGAGTAATTTATGTTTCACATAGATTAGATGAAATACTCGAATTATGCGATGAAATTACCGTTTTCAAAGATGGGAAAAAAATTCTTTATGAACTGACCTCAAATATTAGTAAGGAAGAATTAATAACAGCAATTGCTGGTCATAAAATCAAGCATTTAGATTCTATTACATATCGTTTTTCTGATGCAGAGACTGTTTTACAAGTTGAACATTTGCATGACAAAATGGATCGTGTGAAAGATGTTTCATTTGAACTCAAAAAAGGTGAGGTATTAGGTATTACTGGCTTGGTCGGAGCTGGAAGAACAGAAACGGCATTGTCTGTGTATGGTGCTAATCCGCTAAAAAATGGAAAAATGACACTATATGGAAAAGACTATACACCTAAATCTCCGCATGATGCTGTTAATAGTAAGATTGTGTTGGTTCCTGAAAACAGAAGACTGGAAGGATTAATCACAAATCAGACAGTTAATTTTAATACAAACATTCCAACTTTAAGCGTACTTCGTGTGATTAAGAATTTGCCATTTATTAGTCCTAGAAAAAGTAAGGCCGTTACACAGGAAGCTATCAAAAGATTACAAATTAAAGTTAATTCACCACAAGATCCTGTGCTCAGCCTAAGCGGGGGTAATCAGCAAAAAGTAGTAATCGGAAAATGGTTACAGCGTCAACCTCAAATCATTATTATGGACGAACCGACGCAAGGAGTAGATGTTGGTGCACGTACAGAGATTTATAAGTTAATCCGTTCTATGGCGGAAAAAGAAGGTATTAGTTTCCTCATTATATCATCAGATATTGAGGAATTACCGGGGCTATGCGATCGTGTTATCGTTATGGCCGAAGGAACAGTCACAGGTGAACTCATCAATGATGAAATTAATTCTCAGTCAATGCTCAGATTGAGTTATGCAGCACAGTAAGGAGATACAGAGCATGAATACTTCAGATAAGCTTCAAAAGAAAGCAAAGATATTTCGATTTATAGGAAATTATGGAACCATAATAGGATTATTACTTATGATTGTAGTATTTTCTATTTTAAGTCCAAAAGCATTTCCGACGATGACGAATTTCCTGAACGTACTAAACAATGCCTCTCTGTCTGCAATCATTGCTTGTGGGTTGACAGTTGTTGTTATCGTCGGCGATTTCGATATGAGTATATCTTATATAGGTAGTTTCGCAGGTGTACTTGTATGTGGATTAATGGTTAAGCAACATTTACCTGTAGCGGCAGCCATTATTGTCACAATTCTTGTGGCGGCATTAATAGGTGCTTTTAATGGTTTTATCGTTACAAAGCTTAATGTGGTTTCTATTATTGCAACAATAGGAAGTGGAAGCCTAGTATATGGACTAAATTATATGTATTCACATGGTTCGCCAGTTTTGACAGGTATTCCGACAGAATTTAATCAATTAACATTAACGAGAATCGGTGGGAAATTACCGGTAAATATTCTCTATATGGCAACCGTTTCACTGATTTTGTGGATAATGCTAAACAGAACAGAACTTGGCGAACGAATTAAAGCGGTTGGTGGAAATATTGTTTCTGCAAAGCTGGCAGGTATCCGTTCAGATCGCATTAAAATTATTGCATATATTATTTGTGCAATGTGTTGTGCAGTGACTGGTATTTTGTTGGCATCAGTCATGGGAGCCGGAACTAGTTCAGCTTGTGATGCGTATATGGTAAATTCTTTTGCGGCGGTTTATGTTGGATCAGCAACCTTGAAAGATGGAGAATTTCATATTGTAGGAACATTAATTGGTGTGCTAATTACAACAATAGCATTTAATGGCTTAGCAATATTGGGAATTGATACTTATGCACAGTATCTGTTTCAGGGCTTCATCATCCTTTTCTCTGTTGCTCTGAGTTCCGTAGCAAGAAAGTATGCAATCAAATAATATTGAAATAATGATGGCGGTATTGGTCTAAAGGCTAAATACCGCTATTTTTGTTTTAGACGTTAACTATTTAATTACTAAAACTTCCCACACCTTATTGGTGTAGGAAGTCTTAGCATATAATAGGTAGACACAAAAGACGCTGAGCTGGTTCGCAATCTTGAATTAAAACAGGGAATATAAGTTTTTTAGAAGTTTTTCTAAAAGTAATAGAGTTTTTGGAACTGGATCCAGCGTCTTGTGTGGTGGCGGAGATGTCTTACAATATTCAAAGGTCACTTTTTAATTAGAGAAAATTGCTGTAAATTATGCATAAAAAGTATTGCCAATATTCATATAAAACAGAAAAAATGTAAAAACAGATTGACAGAAACAATAGGAAAGTGTATGATGAAAACATCAAATGGGAACGTTCTCACGAATGAAAAAATTAGTGCTATTTCACAAGAAAAGAATGCGAAATTTTTTTTGCAACAAAATGGTAACGTTCCCACGAAACGCTAACGTAACTGCTTCAAAATTATTTAAATCAAATGGAGGAAAGAAATATGAAGAAAAAACTCGTAAGCCTGTTTCTTGCAGCAACAATGACCTGTTCCATGATCGCAGGAGCAACAACTGTATTCGCAGAAGATAATGCAGAGGATACAACAGCAGAAGAGACTGTGGAATTAGCAGAGCCTTCTACTGATGAAGGATATACCATTGGTATTTCCGTTCTGAATCTGACCGGACAGTTTTTCATCCAGTTGGTAGATGCAGCACAGAATGAAGCAGATGCGACTGGCTGTACATTAATGACAAATTCCTGTGACAGTGATTCTGCAAAACAGATTACAGCATTGGAAAACTTCATTTCAGCAGGATGTGATGCGATTATTGTATGTGCTGTTGATTCTGAAGCTGCAAAACCTGTTATTGCAAAGGCAAAAGAAGAAGGTATCGCAGTTGTATGCTTAACCTCTACAGTTGATGGATATGACGCATATATTGGATGTGAAGAATATGTACTTGGATATACACAGGGCTGTGCAGTAGGACAGAGAATCGCTGAAATGTACGGAACAGAAGAGGAAGTACAGGCAGCTACATTGAATTATGATTTAATGGAATCTGTTATTGCACGTAAAGAGGGAATCATTGCTGGTGTTCAGGAATATGCACCGAATGTTAAATTTGTGGCAGATGCAACAGCAGCAGATCAGGAAGAGGGTATGTCAAATACAGAGAACTTCCTTCAGGCAAATCCAGATCTGAAAGTTGTATGCGGTGTATCTGATGGTGCAGCTCTTGGTGCTTATCAGGCATTTAAGGCAGCAGGTATGACTGATTCTGAGCAGTATCTGATTGCAGGTATTGATGCTACAGACGAAGCTCTGAAACTTATTGATGAGGGTACGATCTATCAGGTTTCTGTAAGCCAGAACCCGACTGCAACAGGTAAAGCACTTGTTGATACAGCAATCGCAGTAGTAAATAAAGCATCTTACCCGAAAGACAGTTTATTTGACCTTCAGGCTGTAACATCTGCAAATGTAAAAGATTATATCACTGAATAAGTGAAAGAAAAGTGATGTCATTAAGCGTTCGGGGGACTATATCAGTCCCCCGAAGTTGTTCAAGGAGTGCGGGGCGCAAAGTGAACCGTAATCGTTCAGGGGTTACCCCGGGAAGGAAACAGATTATATGGAACCTATATTGACGTTAAAGAATGTTACGAAAGAATATCCCGGTGTTGTGGCTTTGGATCACATGAATCTGGAAGTTTATCCCGGGGAAGTACATGCACTTATGGGTGAGAATGGTGCAGGAAAATCTACTTTGATCAAAGTGGTTTCCGGAGCCATAAAACCAAATGGCGGCACTATTTTGTATGAGGGAAAAGAATATACATCTATGACTCCGGCATTGTCAAAGAAACTGGGAATCGGTGTTATTTATCAGGAATTTAACCTTGTTCCGGACCTTTCTGTTGCAGAAAATATTTTTCTTGGTCAAAAGCTGACTACAGGTTTTACAATCAACAGAAAGCTGATGAACCAGAAAGCAAAAGAACTTATGGACAGCTTTGGAATTGATATTGATGTGACAAAAGAAGTAAAAAGCCTGACAGTAGCCTATCAGCAGCTTGTAGAGATTACCAAAACGATTTCTTCTAATGTAAAAGTTCTGATTATGGATGAGCCTTCTGCGCCATTAACCAATCGCGAAATTGATGCTATGTTTGGAATTGTACGGAAACTGAAAGAACAGGGTGTGGCAATCATTTATATTTCCCACCGAATGGAAGAAATCTTTGCTCTAGCTGACCGGATCACAGTTATGCGTGATGGCAAATATGTGGGAACGAAAATGGTTTCAGAAATCGACAACAACGGACTGATTAAAATGATGGTAGGCCGGGATCTGGATGAGCAGTATCCTACAGTAGAAAAAGAAATCGGAGAGGTAGCACTGGAAGTAGAACATCTTAGCACAGAAGCCCTTCTGAAAGACATCAGTTTCCAGGTGCATAAAGGGGAAATCCTTGGTCTTGCAGGTCTGGTAGGAGCAGGAAGAACCGAAACTGCAAGAGCTATTTTTGGAGCAGATCCAAAATCTTCTGGAGAGATTAAAATTCATGGAAAGAAAGTTTCAATTCATAACCCGAAAGATGCCATTAAAGATGGAATTGCTTTGATTCCAGAGGATCGTAAAAAACACGGAGCGCTCCTTGATATGACGATCCGGGATAATATTTCTTTTATTGCGGTAAAAAGCATTTCAAAGGCAGGCTTTGTTGATCGGAATGCAGATAAAAATATGGCCCAGAAATACATAAAAGAACTGGCAATCAAAACACCTTCCATGGAGCAGCTTACCAGAAATCTTTCTGGAGGAAATCAGCAGAAGGTAGTTCTTGCAAAATCCCTGGCATCGAATTCCGATATCATTATTTTTGATGAACCTACCAGAGGAATTGATGTGGGCGCAAAAAAAGAGATTTATGTGTTAATGAATGAATTGGCCAAAAAAGGAATGGCGATCATTATGATTTCTTCTGAAATGCAGGAACTTTTGGGAATGTCTGACCGGATTATCGTAATGCATGAAGGGGAAATGATGGGTGAATTAAAGAAAGAGGATGCTACGCAGGAAAAGATTCTTGAGCTGGCCTCCGGAATCAGATAAGGAGAGAAGACATGAAACAGATATTAAAGAAATTCAGTACGCTTATTATTTTAGTGGTCTTGGTAGTTATTTTTTCAGTTGCGTCCCCAAATTTTCTGCGGGTAAATAACCTTTTGAATGTTCTTCGCCAGGTGGCTGTTATTGGAATCCTGACGGCTGGCA
This sequence comes from Ruminococcus sp. Marseille-P328, assembly GCF_964249465.1. NCBI lineage: Bacteria > Bacillati > Bacillota > Clostridia > Eubacteriales > Oscillospiraceae > Ruminococcus > Ruminococcus sp. Marseille-P328. The sequence continues at coordinate 145,332 of NZ_CAXUBQ010000002.1, forward strand.
TGACTTATGTTATCATATCCGGCGGTATGGATTTGACAGTGGGCGCTTATCTAGGTCTTTCCGGTGTTGCTCTTGCACAGTTGATCAGTGCAGGCGTTCCGGTACCGGCAGCGGTGATTCTGACAATAGTGCTGATGACTGTGATTGGTATCGTAACAGGAGCTCTTATTGTAGGCCTAAATGTATCTGCAATTGTAATTACCCTTGGAATGATGACCGTTGTTCGGGGACTTGCTTATATTTTTTCCGGCGGACTTCCAGTGTATGACATTCCAGATTTGATCGTATTTCTTGGACAGGGATATGTTGCAGGAATTCCAGTTCCAGTTATCATTATGGTAATTATTGTGGTAATTGCAGGACTTATTTTAAAATATTCTTACTTTGGACGTTATGTATATGCAATCGGTGGAAACGTAGAAGCTGCAAAACTGGCAGGTGTGTCCGTTAATAAAATTACGATTTCTTTGTATGGAATCAGTGCATTTCTTGCATCTATCGCAGGTATTGTGCTTACCGGACGTATTAGTTCTGGTGCTCCTGCATCAGGAACAGGTACTGAAATGGATGTTGTAACTGCAGTTGTAATTGGCGGAATCAGTGTAAATGGCGGAAAAGGTTCTATGCTGGGAGCTTTTCTTGGAGCTGTAATTATTGGTGTTCTTAGCAATGGTCTGACTATTATGAATATTGGAGAATACTATCAGCAGGTAGTAAAAGGACTGGTTCTGATTCTTGCAGTAGCCTTCGATGTTTTGGCAAATAAAGAAAAAGTAAAGAAAGTAAAAGAAGCATAGGAGGGAAAGCTGATGAAGACGATTTTGTGTTACGGAGATTCTAATACTTACGGCCTTAAATCTGATCTGGTCAGCAGATATCCTAGAAATGTGAGATGGACAGGAATTCTTCAGGAAAAACTGGGTTCAGAGTACTATGTTATTGAAGAAGGTCTTGGTGGAAGAACCACAGTGTGGGATGATCCTGTAGAGGATTACAAAAATGGGAAAAAATATCTTCTTCCCTGCCTTGATAGTCACAAGCCTCTTGATCTTGTGATTATCATGCTTGGGACAAACGACTTGAAATCCAGATTTTCTGTGACACCTTTTGACATTGGTGCTTCAATGGAAAATCTTGTAAAAACGATTATAAAATCAGATGCAGGAGTGGATTTTCAGCCGCCGAAAATTTTGCTGGTAACACCAGTTCCCATTCACAGTGTAGGACGGGCAATGGATCTGGATCTGATGATTCCGGATATGGAAAATAGAAGCAAAGCATTATCTTATTATTACGAAGACATTGCCAAACGTTACCAGTTGGACTACCTGAATCCGGAAGGAAAAGTGGAGGTTAACGAAACTGATGGTATCCACTATACAGAAAAAGGTCATGCACAGATGGCAGAACTGATGGCAGAGAAAGTAAAAGAAATTCTTAGATAAAAAACGAGGCAGGATTCGTATAAAAACGAACTCCTGTCTTTTTTATTTTCTTGAATAATAGGGACAAAAAAGGTATCATTAGGTAATAAAACTATGGGAGAAAACATATGACTACAATATTTGATGTCGCAAAGGAAGCTGGTGTATCAAAGTCTACAGTTTCCCGGGTAATAAATGGGGAAACAAAGGTAAAAAAAGAAACAAAGGATGCTGTAGAGGCTGCTATTAAAAAACTGAATTATTCCCCAAGTTATATGGCACAGGCAATCCGGACAAGACGGACTCACACCATAGCGCTGGTAGTTCCGGAATACAGTAATATTTTTTATACGGAAATGTTTCGGGGAGTAGAGGATATTGCCCTGAAGTATGGATATATGGTCATGGTCTGTAATACAGAGCGTCATGCAATGTCAGAAATCGAGTATACCAATGAACTTCTGAAAAGAAACATTGATGGAATTATCTATAATACATATCGTACGGATGATGAGATGGCAGATTATTTAAGACATATTTCAGAGAGAATTCCGATTGTTTATATGAATAAAACTCTTGGGGATGATGAGAATTACGTTTGTGTTTATACAGACGGATTTAAGAGCAGCCGCAAAGCAGTACAGTATCTAATCGATAAAGGAAAGCATAAGCTGGGCTATGTAATGAATTCTGAAGATGTAAGTATTATTGAAGACCGTTTTGAGGGATTTGTCCAGGGACTGAAAGATTATGGCCTTGAGTTAAATAAAAAATGGGTGTACCGGGTGCAGCGTGAAAATGAACCTGATTATATTAAACTGGGGCGGGATGCTGCAAAGTATTATGCATCTTTGAAAGAACGTCCTGATGGAATTCTGACAGCGACAGATATGCTTGCCATTGGCTGTGTGAAAGGCTTTAATGAGAGCAGGATAAAGGTTCCGGATGAGATTAGCGTAATCGGGTTTGACAATATTTTTGTCAGTGCCTTGATTGATCCTCCGTTGACGACCATTGCGCAGCCAGTTCGTAAAATGGGGCAGGCAGCAGCCGAAATTCTCATTTCCACTCTACAGGGAAAAAAGACGCAGAATAAAGTGGTGTTTGAGGGGAAATTGATTGTCAGGGAGACGACGTAAAGGAATAAATCATATAGAGAGTGTGGCTTAATCATAAAAATGGATTGAGCCGCTTTTTGACGGTGACAAACGAGAAATTTTGATTGACGTAGGGATTGTTTTACAACATAATATAGACATAAGAACTATCTGTAGGAACTTGCTGTCAGAGTTCAAGTGTTTTACCAGCTTCTGGCGCTATAAAATTCATACAGTGAGAATGCAATAAGCAATGCAAAACGGAGGATTTTTACATGAAGGTATTAAACTATGGCTCACTTAACGTAGACTACGTGTATTCCGTAGATCACATTATCGTGGGCGGCGAGACACAGCATTCATCCAAAATGGAGATTTTCAGCGGCGGAAAGGGGTTGAACCAGTCTATTGCACTGGCGAAGGCCGGGGTTCCGGTTTATCATGCTGGTATTGTAGGAAATGATGGGGATATTCTTCTGGATGCCTGCAAAGAGGCCGGGGTAAACACAAAATATATCCGCAGACTGCCTGTAAAAGGCGGCCACACCATGATCCAGGTGGACAAGAACGCCCAGAACTGCATTATCCTTTACGGCGGTACCAACCAGATGCAGACCAGGGAATTTGTAGATGAAGTTCTGGCTGACTTTGGAGAAGGAGATTACCTGATCCTGCAGAATGAGATCAATATGCTGGATTACATTATTGACCAGGCTTATGAGAAAAAGATGAAGATTGTAATGAATCCGTCCCCATTTGATGATAAGCTGAACAGCTGTGACCTGGGAAAAGTATATCTTTTCCTGGTAAATGAAATTGAAGGAGAGCAGATCACCGGCTGTAAGGACAAAGACCAGATCCTGGATGCTCTGGCAGAGAAATATCCAAATGCCCGCTTTGTACTGACTCTTGGAAGTGACGGTGCGGTTTACTACGATGGAAAAGAAAAAGTATTTCAGGATATTTTCAAAGTAAAAGCAGTAGATACAACTGCAGCAGGAGATACCTTTACCGGATATTTCATCGCATCAACCATTGAAGGAAGAAGCGTCCAGGAGTCTCTTCGTATTGCAGCGAAGGCATCTTCTATCGCAGTATCAAGGCCAGGGGCCACCCCTTCTATTCCGACAGCAGAGGAAGTGAAGAAAGAGCTTGGGATTGAGTAATAGGGAAAAATGGGAGCGAGGCAAGATTCGCTCCCATTTTTTTGATGAAATACTTAAAGCGTATCCATAAAAATATTTGCAGGTTGTATTTATAAGATTGCGATATAAATCTCTCACAAATTGTGATGCGCATTTTGCAGAAAGCTTTTTGAATACGCGGCGGCTTATTAAAATGTTTATAAACGTTTATATAAATGTTTTTATAAAATGACAATAAAAGTCCATAAAATCATCATATTTATAGTGATAAATAACTAAAAAACAACTAAAAATATTGTGCAAACATACAAAATGCCAAACAAAACTAAAATAGCAATTGAAATATTTGTGTAAACGTTTATAATCAAGATATCAGCAGTGCAGAAAAGAAAATGACTGCAAATGAGATCTTAATTTATTTTTTTCAAGGAGGAAGAAATTATGAAAGCAAGAAAAGCAATGGCATTAGCAATGACAGCAGCGATGGTTGGAGGTTTAATGACAGTTCCGGTAATGGCTGAAGAGAATGCAGAATTACTTCCAGGCGGCGGAAGCAAGATCATTTACTGTATCACACCTTCCACATCTAACCCATTCTTCAACACAGAGCAGGTAATTGCGAAAGAGAAAGCTGAAGAACTTGGATACGAAGTAAAATGTGCTTCCCACGATGACGACGCTGCTACACAGCTTGAGCTTTTCGAAGCAGCTATCAACGATGGCGCAGCAGCAATCATTTGCGATAACGCTGGTGCAGATGCTTCCATCGAAGCAGTTCAGAAAGCATATGACGCTGGAATCCCGACTTTCCTTATCGACCGTGAGATCAACCAGTCCGGACTTGCAGTAGCACAGATCGTTGCAGATAACGCACAGGGTGCAGCAGCAATCGCAGAAGTATGGGTTGAGGCTATGAACTACGAAGGCAAATACGCAGAGCTCCTTGGACTTGAATCCGATACAAACTGCCAGGTTCGTTCTGATAACTACCATTCTGTAATTGATGAGTATGAGGATCTTGAGATGGTAGCTCAGCAGTCCGCTAACTGGGATCAGACAGAAGCTTATGAGAAGACAGAAGCAATCCTTCAGTCCAATCCAGAGATCACCGGTATTATCTGCGGTAATGACACAATGGCATGTGGTGCTGTTCAGGCTTGTCTGGATGCAGGACGTAACGACATTAAGATCATCGGTCTTGACGGATCTGACGAAGCAAACGCTTACATCAAATCTGGTGACATGGTTGGTACCGCTCTTCAGCAGATCGCTCTGATCACTGAGATGGCAGTTGAGCAGGCAGACGCTTACCTTAACGGTACAGCTCCGGAAGAAGAGAAACAGCTTGTTCCTTGTGTAGCAATCACAGCTGACAACACAGATTGCCTGAACGCATTTGTTTACACAGAACCAGAAGCTAAATAATCTGGCTGCCAGGAAACAGATTTTTATAAAAAATGAACGAGTGTTTGAAAAATTATTCGCACAATCTGCATGCCCCGCTTTGTGGTATATTTTGCAGAAAGTCTTTTTAAACACGCTTTGGAAGGCGGTGCGCCAGCGCCGCCTTTTATAATAGAAAGCAGGGAGAGATGATTATGAAAAGCAGAAGAATTTTGGCAGTTCTGGCCGCATGTACAGCAGTAACCTTTACCGGCTGTGGTGTTGTAACTGTAGTACCCATTGGCGAAGAAGCTTCTTATACAGGAAAACAGGAATTTGATTCCGCAGCAGAGTCCCAGGGTGACTGGGGAGCCGTTGTAGCGGACATTTCCGACAAGGCACAGGATCTTTCTGAATTATTAAATGGTGATGGCATTACAGAAACAATTGCAGTAAAAGGCACAGGAAAAATCAAAGAATACAATACAGACACCCCGAAACATTATCTGATAGTAGAACTGGATGGATATACCGGAACTACAGAGGTTCAGGTCCGGACAGATGGACCGAACTCCAGTACCGCCATCCGTGACCTTCAGTCTCTGAAGAATTTTGAAAGCTTTACCAACCAGACGGAATGGTCAAGCTATGGAAAAGAACTGAACAAGCAGGCGCTTGCACAGGTAATTGACCCACTTGGAATCGACGAAAATGTAGTTGGCAAGACTGTTACATTTACAGGCGGCGCAGAAGCCGGTACAGATGCAGTATCTGTTACAGCAGTTGAGCTGACGATTGAATAAAAGGAGGAAGCATTATGTTTGATGATCCGAATGTTGTTCTCCATTGTGAAAAAATTGATAAAATTTATCCCGGAACCAAAGCTCTGGATCAGGTTTCCTTCGATCTTCTGAAAGGAAAGGTAAACGTTCTGATCGGTGAGAACGGTGCCGGAAAATCCACCCTGATGAAGATGATTGCCGGAATCGAGCAGCCTTCAGCAGGTAAGATGTACATGGACGGCCAGGAGGTTTACTTCAAGGATACCAATGCAGCCCGTGCAAAAGGTATCGGAATCATCCACCAGGAGCTTTCTCTTTTCCCGAATATGACAGTTTACCAGAATATTTTTATGGGACATGAGAAAAAGAAAGGCTTTTTCCTGGATGACAAGGCCCATTCAGAGGGTGCGAAAAAAATCCTGCAGCGTCTGGAACATGAAATTCCACCGGAAACCATGGTCGGAGATCTTCGTGTAGGACAGCAGCAGATGGTGGAAATTGCACGAAACCTGAACCAGGATGACTTACGTGTCCTGATCATGGATGAGCCTACGTCCTCTCTTTCTGCCGCAGAGGTTAAGGTACTTTTCAAGATTATGAGAGAGCTTCTGGAAGCCGGAATTTCCATCGTATATATTTCCCATCGTCTGGAAGAAATCATGGAGATTGGCGATCACGTTACCATTCTTCGTGATGGAAAATACGTTGCAGATGCTGATGTAAAGGACATTGAGCTCAGCTGGATCGTAGAGAATATGGTTGGAAAGAACACCCAGTATCATCGGTTTGAGAGAAGCATTGACCTTTCCAAACAGCCGAAGGTGCTGGAAATTAAGGATATGTGCCTTCCGAAAAAAGGCGGCGGCTGGACTCTTGACCATGTAAGCCTGGATCTGAAAAAAGGCGAGGTCCTTGGTGTTTACGGACTTCTGGGAGCTGGACGAAGCGAGCTGTTTGAGTGCCTGATGGGACTTCATCCGGAGCACACCGGTGATGTACTCTATGAGGGCAAAAAGCTAAATATCAAAGATGTTGCCGCCCAGATCAAAAACGGTTTTGCTCTTGTACCTGAGGATCGTCAGAGCCAGGGCTTGATCCAGACTCTTGACATCGGCAAGAATACCGCTATTTCTTCTATGAAGGATTATGTAAAAGGTCTGTTCCTTGACGAGAAAGCAGAGAATGCGGCAGTTGACGAGCAGATCAAGGATATCCATATTAAAGTGGCGGACAAGAGACTTCCAATCCTGTCGCTGTCCGGTGGAAACCAGCAGAAGGTTGTAATCGGCAAAGGGCTTTTGACCAAGCCGAAGATCTTACTTCTGGATGAGCCTTCCCGTGGTATTGATATCGGTGCGAAGACTGAGGTCTTTGAGATCATTCACGACCTTGCGGAAAAAGGACTTTCCATTATCGTTATCTCATCTGAGCTGAAAGAGATCATGGCAATCGCAGACAGGATCGTTGTATTGTCAAATGGCAAAAAGACCGGCGAGCTGACCGGAGATGAGATCACAGAAGACACACTTGTACGTACATCTTATGCCGGACTTGGAACCGGAAGAAATGCGTAAGCCGGGGAGGAGCAGAACAATGAATAACAAAAAAACAAATAATAATCAGTTGTTAATGACACTGTTAAAAGGACGTACCTTTATTGTACTGGTACTCCTGGTTATCTTTTTTACCATTGTAAAAGGAACTACATTCCTGTCAGCATCTACACTGACCATGGTTGCCAAGCACGTAGCCCTGTATGGAATTCTTGCACTTGGTATGACGTTTGTAATCATTACTGGCGGTATTGACCTTTCCGTTGGTTCTGTAGTCGGACTTGTTGGTATGCTTGCCGGTGGTATGATCCAGGAAGGTATTACACTGAAATTTGCAGGTGTAACCCTTTACTTCAGCGTTCCGGTAATCATTATTACCATGCTGGTTGTTGGATGCATCATCGGTGCAGTCAACGGCCTTATTGTAACAAAATTAGGTGTAGCACCATTTATCGCTACCCTTGGTACCATGTATATCTGCCGTGGTTTTGCAAACCTTCGTTCCAACGGTGCAACATTCTCCGACATCAAAGGTTATGACGGACTTGGCAACACAGGCTTCAAAATCCTTGGAAGCAATATTGCCGGCATTCCTACCGGTGTTTACATTTTCGCAGTGCTTGCAATTATTTCCGTTATCATTCTGAAGAAGCTTCCATTTGGATGGTATGTACTTGCAGTCGGCGGTAACGAGAAATCTGCCCGTCTTTCCGGTATCAAAGCAGACAAGATCAAAATTATCGTTTACATGATCTCCGGCTTCTGTGCAGCATGGGTTGGTATGATCAACACCGCACAGCTTTCCGCAGCACATCCTGCATCTGGTGATGGCTGGGAAATGAACGCCATCGCAGCTACCGTACTTGGTGGTACTTCCATGAGCGGTGGTTCCGGAACCATTATCGGAACTGTAGTCGGTGCATTTGTTATCGGTGTTATCAATGATGGTATGACAATGTGTGGTGTATCCGAGTTCTGGCAGAAGGTTATCCGTGGTCTGGTTATCATCCTTGCAGTCGTAATCGACCAGACACAGAGAAATCTTCAGGCGAAGATGGCACTTCAGGCAAGAAACGAGAACAAATAATTAGGTAACCAACAAAATCTTTCTTAATGTTAAAATAATTTGAAAAGTTGAAAAAAATCCGAAAAAGATTTATAGTAATAATCAGAGATGCAGGAGGAATAGCATGAAAAAATCAGGGATTTTAAATGCCCAGCTGATCCGTTGTATCGCAGAGCTGGGACATAAAGATCTGTTTATGATCGGTGATGCAGGAATGCCCATTCCAAAGGGCGTGGAGATTGTAGACCTGGTTGTATGCGGAGGGGTTCCCACCTTTAAACAGGTGATGGATGCAGTGCTGGCGGAGACAGAAGTGGAAGCCTACACCATTGCAAATGAGATTGAGGAAAAAAATCCGGAGCTTCTTGCATATATTCAGCAGAGCCTTCCTGAGGCAGAGGAGAGCAGAATTGACCACGTAGATCTGAAAAAGATGTCTGCACAGTGCAAATTTGCAATCCGTACAGGTGAGTTTACACCTTATCCGAACATAATTTTAAGAGCGGGAGTTGCATTCCCGGCATAAAATGATCAGAGAAGACGCTGCGAATAACAGGTGATAGCTTGTTTTTGCAGTGTCTTTTTTTCGCAGATGTATGGCATTATTTTACCGACAGAGGAGGAACTAAAATGAAAGTGAGTGTGAGAAAAATCAGTGAGATCACAGGATTTTCTCCGGCAACTGTTTCAAATGCATTAAACTACAAAAAAGGCGTGAATGCTGAGACATCTGCGAAGATTTTTAAAGTGGCGCAGGATCTTGGGTATTTTGAGGAAAATCATATCCGTAAAATAAAATTTGTCATGTTTAAGCGGGATGGTGCTGTGGTTGAGGATTCTCCCTTTTTTATCCAGCTGATTTCCGGGGTGGAACAGGAATGCCGCGCCTGTGGAATGGAAATGCAGATGTGTAATCTGGACAAAAGAGATCCTGGATATCAGGAGCAGGCGAAGTGGATCATGAATGACAAGGCGTCGGCCGTGATCCTTCTGGGAACAGAGATGGTGGATGCGGACATTGACCTGATCCGCGGAATGACCTGTCCGTTTATTGTGATTGATTACTGGAAAGAGGATATGAGCTTTGATGCCATGCTGATCAATAATGCAGATTCTGCACGTATGGCTACAGAGTATCTCATTGCCAATGGACATAAAGAGATTGGTTATCTGCGGGGAGATTTTAGGATCAAACCTTTCCGGTCTCGTTTTGCAGGGTATCAGACAGCACTGCAAAAGGCGGGACTTCCCCTGAATAAGGACTATATTTTTACAATGGCAACTACCATCGACGGTGCTTACGAGAATATGAAACGGTTTTTGTCTGAGAAGGTGAAGCTGCCTACAGCTTTCTTCGCAGACAACGATATGATCGCGCTGGGGGCTATGAAGGCTATGGCAGAGTTTGGAATCCGGATTCCGGAGGACATATCTATTGTGGGATTTGACGACCTTACTTTTTCCTCAATTTCTTATCCGCCTCTGACCACACTCCGGGTGCCGAAGCAGGAGATGGGAAGAGCTGTTGTAAGGCGGTTGCGGGATATTCTGAAAGATAATGACGGGATTAAGATCAAGATGCAGATGTGTACGCAGTTTATTGAGAGGGAAAGCGTGAAGAAGATATAAGAGGTACACAGTTGGGCAACTGATATTCCACGCAGGTCGGTACCGCGCTCCGGTGAACTAACGGTCAACTCTGGCTAAGACGTTCGGGAAAGCCCTCACGCCTAAGTCTATGCAGGTTGTGGATTTTACCTTCGCTAAGAGCGCACCTGAAATGACATGCTTAGGAATAGCAGTTGCCCAACTGCTATGTATTGGCGGAAACTGGATGGAATCCAAGTTTTACTTTACATTAATTTTTAATTGCCTTCATAATTGCGTCATACAGCTCGTCATATGTTTCATAAGCCGGAATCTCCGGATATTCAGCCTTGATCGCATCCGTGCTCTTGAACAGGAATCCTGCTTTACTTGCCTGGATCATGCCAAGGTCGTTGTGGCTGTCACCGCTGGCAATGGTGTCGTAGCCGATGGACTGCAGGGCTTTCACAGTGGTATATTTGGACTTTTCGCAGCGCATTTTGAAATCAGTAATTTCGCCATTTTCGCCCACTACCAGTGTGTTGCAGAAGATGGTAGGATAGCCCAGCTTTTTCATAAGAGGACCTGCGAACTGGGAAAAAGTGTCACTGAGGATGATAACCTGGGTCTGTGCTCTTAATTTGTCCAGAAATTCCCTGGCGCCTGGAAGCGGGGCGATCTTGGCGATGGTCTCCTGGATTTCTTTCAGACCAAGACCATGCTCTTTCAGAATGTTCAGGCGGTATTTCATTAATTTATCGTAATCAGGCTCGTCTCTTGTGGTTCGTTTCAGCTCCGGAATGCCGGTTTCTTCGGCAAATGCGATCCAGATCTCCGGGACAAGCACACCTTCTAAGTCTAGGCAGACAATTTCCATAATCTCCTCCGTTCTGCAGCTGTAAAGATTGCTGCAATTGAATTTTATAGTGTTTTTCAAATCTCAATGTCAGATAAAGGGAAAGCGGTTAGGATGGTTGCTTTCACACATTATCTTATTATAGCGTAAAAAAGCCGGGAACGCTATACCTAAATTGATAATGTGAGAATGGAATGTTCCCTGTGAACTGCGACTGAAATGTATAATTGTCGGAAATTAGTGGAAAACAGAGAAAAAATGTCTGGTAGAAATTTGTCGCTTATATTGCCGTTCCGTGAAAAATGTGGTATATTATTAATATCTGTAGTAATATTAGACAAAATAAATAGAATAATAATGGCAGGAGTGGTTAAAATGTATAACGAAGAGTACAAGCGCTGGATGGCAGCGGATCTCGAGGATGCAGATCTGAAACCAGAATTATCTAAGATTGAAGGAAACGACGAAGAAATTAAAGATCGTTTTGCAGTAGCTCTGAAATTTGGTACAGCAGGACTCCGTGGAGTTCTTGGAGCAGGTACCAACCGTATGAATATCTATGTAGTGCGTCAGGCTACACAGGGTCTTGCTAACTGGGTGAAGACTCAGGGCGGCACTCAGACCGTTGCAATCAGCTACGACAGCCGTCTGAAGAGTGATATATTTGCGAAAACAGCAGCAGGAGTTCTGGCTGCCAATGACATTAAGGTCAGAATTTATGATGCATTAATGCCTGTACCGGCCCTTTCCTTTGCGACACGCTACTATGAGTGCAACGCGGGTATTATGGTTACCGCATCTCATAACCCTGCTAAATATAATGGATACAAGGCTTACGGCCCGGATGGCTGCCAGATGACAGATGATGCTGCAGCTATCGTTTATGATGAGATCCAGAAGACAGACATTCTGACAGGCGCGAAATACATGTCCTTTGCAGAGGGCGTTGAGGAAGGCCTGATTCGCTTTGTTGGTGACGATTGCAAACGTGCTCTTTACGATGCAATCGAGTCACGCCAGGTTCGTCCAGGTCTTTGTAAGACAGCAGGACTGAAGCTGGTTTACAGCCCGCTGAATGGTTCCGGACTTGTGCCGGTAACCCAGATCCTGAAGGATATCGGAATCACAGATGTAACGATTGTTCCGGAACAGGAATACCCGAACGGCTATTTTACCACATGCAGCTACCCGAACCCGGAGATTTTCGCAGCTCTGGAGCAGGGACTGAAGCTTGCCAAGGAGACAGGAGCAGATCTTATGCTTGCTACTGACCCGGATGCAGACCGTGTTGGTATTGCCATGAAATGCCCGGACGGTTCCTATGAGCTGGTAAGTGGTAATGAAGTGGGAGTTCTTCTTCTTGACTATATTGCAGCTGGTCGTATCGAGAAAGGCACAATGCCGAAGAATCCGGTTGCAGTGAAATCTATTGTTTCCACACCTCTTGCAGACGCAGTTGCAGAGCACTACGGTGTAGAGCTTAGAAGCGTACTTACCGGATTTAAGTGGATCGGCGACCAGATCGCACAGCTTGAGGCTGCTGGTGAAGTGGACCGTTTCATTTTCGGATTTGAAGAGAGCTACGGATACCTTGCAGGACCGTATGTACGTGATAAGGATGCCATTATCGGATCCATGCTGATCTGCGAAATGGCTGCATACTACAGAAGCATTGGAAGCTCCTTGAAGCAGAGACTTGAGGAGATTTACGCACAGTATGGCCGTTACCTGAACAAGGTTGACAGCTTTGAATTCCCGGGACTCAGCGGAATGGACACTATGGCAGGAATCATGCAGAAATTCCGTGACAACCCGCCGGCAGATATTGCAGGCTACAAGGTAGTGAAGGTTACCGATTATAAGAAGCCTGAGGAGACCGGTCTTCCAGCAGCAAATGTTCTCATTTACAAACTGGAGAATAACGAGACAGTAGTTGTTCGTCCATCCGGAACAGAGCCGAAGATTAAGATTTATTATACTACACTGGGTAAAGATCTTGCAGAGGCAGAAGCTGAAAAAGAGAAGCTGGCTAAGGCATTGGAGCCGATGATGGCTTAAGCGAAGTATATAATCGTATAGTGAATAATCGCCCCTTGCGGAATGATTCCGCAGGGGGCTTTTTACGATGTTTGTAAATTTTTTCTTTATTTGAAGTGAAAATCCCCATTAAGTCGTTGATTACAGTAAAGGGCAGACTATATTGTATAATGCCTGAAAAGAAAACGAGGTGACAATTTATGCTGACGCTGTTATTTATCATTTTAATGTTTGGTATATTTGGCAAAATGATCGGACTTGCTTTCCGCGCAACCTGGGGAATTACGAAAATCTTTTTTCGTCTGATATTCCTTCCCCTTGTCCTGATCGGATTAGTTCTGGGAGGTCTGATCTACATAGCACTTCCCCTTCTTGTGATAGTTGGGATTATCATGCTGGTATTGATGTAATATATTGATAGAATAAAAAATAGATGAAAATACAATCGAAAATATGTTCACTTTGCCAGATGACAAAAAGCGACAGATATGGTAGTATAGATACATCAACGAAAGAGAAATACGAAAAACACTTAAGAAATCTGAAATACGAAAGAAAGCAATAAAGCACAAAAGAATCTGAAAATACAAAAGAACTTAGAAGTACGAAAGTTCTGTGTTTCACCAAAGATTTGTAAATTACTAAAGATTCATAAGCCGCTAAAGATCAACCAAAATACCTAAGATCAATAAGAAAACGAAAGATTTTCGAAACACATCCGATAAAATTATAACAAGACACATCAGAAAAAATGGCTGGGAACTAGTTTCCCAGCCATAAATCATAACAATATCTAACCGATTCCCATTTATAATGACATCTACTCAGAGTAAGTTAAATTGGAAATTTATAGCCCTTTTACTTGAAATAATGTATACTGAAAGAATATGAAGACAAAAACGAAATAAAAATATCGGGAATATATAATGAATACACAAGATGCAATAGAACTTCTGGGGATTGTCCCAGAAGATGATGAAAGAGAAATTAAGCGAAAATATCATAAGATGATCAGCCGTTTTCATCCGGACTCATTGAATGAAGTAAGGGAAGCTCATATTCAGCGTGCACAGGAGATAAATGAAGCGTATCGGATACTGAGCCAGAGCGATAGTCGGGAAATGCAGAACGCATATGGAACGGAAGCTTATGGAACAGAGGCTCATGGCACAGACAATCATAAATCTGGGAAGAGGGAACAGCATCAGGAATGGTCTGGTGAATGGAACGAGGCTGCTTTTATACCAAGGAATATTTATCTGCACTATAGTATGAATCTTTCTGAAGAAGAACGAAAGGAAGCCCAGGGGAAACTGTATTATCAGGCTGCCTGTGGAAAATATATGTGGGATCCGGAGGAAGAGGATTTCGCGCTTTTTCTTACCAGTATTCGTCATGCAGCGGCAGTCCTCCTTGAGAGAACGGAGAATGCCGTAAACGCAGAAGACTTATCTTCTGTACCAGATTTGAAGGAATACCGTTTCCGCATCCAGGCGAAGCTGTTTGAATATCTTTCTATGCAATATGTGAACCCATTGCTGGTTCTGGATTCCCTGATGAAACCAGAGGGCACAGATGGGAAAGGTCAGAGAATTTATCGGGTTAAGGCATTTCTGGCAGCCGAAGCATCCTCCCCGGAAGGCAGGCTTATAGCCAGTTTGCAGTCTGGCGAATATCTGTTTCCAAAAGCTTTCCATGGGAATCAGATTCAGCTTATGAATAAAGACAAACAGGTATTGGGATATCTTCATATGGAAGATGACCGGCTGTATTTTTGCATTATTCCTCTTCTGAAGAGGCATGTAGCGCAGGTGAAATTTCTGGTGCAGGAAGAAGGTGGTGGAACAAATGAAAAAAATGAAGGAATTAATAATACGACGAATAGTAGTAATTTCAGAAATAGCGGCAGAGGAATAAAGCGTGGAAACAATAAGCTGAAAGTTAATATAGATTTCTATTTTCGTTTAGAGGATGAGAACTATACGTATAATAGTTCAGAGCTTAATTTGAAAATTGCAGAAATATTGAATGGATATGAGAAGTATTTGCGAAAATATGATCCGGAACAGGACCAGTTTTGTGATCTGTTTGCCCGCCTGTCCCGCTCGAATTTTCGCAGTCGTTTTCATCTGAAGGACAAGGATATACAGTATATCCGGGAGAAAGGAATGGATACCATCCGCAGTCATGCCTCAGATTTTGTGCGAACACGTCTGGCTCCGGCTCAGATTCCCAATGATGGCAAACAGACTCCAATGCGCGGGCACCCTGTATTCCTGGCTCAGCATGCTACTGGCTGCTGCTGTCGGGGATGCTTGTATAAGTGGCATAGAATTCCAGCAGGAGTGCAGCTCACAGAAGAGCAGCAGGAATACATAGTAGATGTGTTGATGGCGTGGATTGAGAGAGAATATAACAGAAATGCATAGGGCTATGAAGTTGGTTTTATATATACAATCGGTAACATTAAGGTATATGAAATATATAGTTTAACAGGAATTTTGAGAAGATAAGAATGGGGAACGGTTTATGAGAATATTTCACTTATCAGATTTACACATTGGCTTGAAATTAATCAATCGTGATCTCAGAGAAGATCAGGAATATATACTGGATCAAATAATTCAAAAGGCCGCAGAGAAAGTACCTGATGCGATCGTGATCGCAGGGGACATCTATGACAAAGCAGTTCCGTCTGCAGAAGCAGTGGAGGTGTTTGATCATTTTATCGGAAAGCTGCGAAATGCAGTTTCGGATTCTGTAATTATGATGATCAGTGGAAACCACGACAGCGCGCCCCGCGTGAACTGCTTTCGGAGTGTACTTGATCGTCAGAAAATTTATATGATCGGAATGCCGCCGCAGACAGAAGAAGATCAGATTGAGAAAGTGGTACTTCAGGATGAATATGGTCCGGTGAATTTTTATTTGCTTCCCTTTGTGAAGCCTTCCATGGTGAAGCTGATCACTGGTACAGACGAGAATGGAAATAATCTTTCTTACAATGATACGATCCACAGACTGATAGAACGTGAACAGGTTGACATAAACCAGAGAAACATTCTGGTCAGCCATCAATTCTATCTGCCTATGGGGGAGAGTGCAGAAGAAGTTGAACGAATGGACTCTGAGATCCGGACAGTAGGAAATATTGACCAGGTGTCAGCCGATATTCTGCAGAAATTTGACTATGCGGCACTGGGACATATTCATAAGCCAATGAAAGCAGGCGGCGAGTTTTATCGCTATTGTGGAACGCCGCTGGCATGCTCTGTAAGTGAAGCAGGTCAGAATAAAGGAATTATAATGGTTGACATAAAACAAAAGGGCGAAATCACTACAGAAGTAATTCCACTGGAACCGCTGCGCCAGATAAAAGTGATCAAGGGAGATTTAGAGAGTGTTCTGGCACAGCGCTGTAAAGATTATGTGACAATAATTCTTACGGATAAGGTGGATCTGGACGTAATTGATATGCAGGATCGTCTGCGTCTGGCTTTTCCAGGGCTTCTAGAGATACGCCGTGAGACTGTGCGGCAGGTTGATTATACCAGACATGCAGACAGTGAGCGTGAATTGAATCCATTTGAACTTTGCTGCCAGTTCCTCGGAAATGCAGATGCGGAAGAGCAGGAAATTCTTCAGGAGGTTATCAATACAGTACAGGAGGTGACGAAATGAGACCTGTGAAACTTATCATGCAGGCGTTTGGTTCCTACGGAAAACTGACACAGATCGATTTTCAGGAGCCGAATCAGAATTTGTTTCTTGTGACCGGAGACACCGGAGCAGGAAAAACAACTATATTTGATGCCCTTGTATTTGCTCTTTACGGTGAAGCCAGCTCCAGTACAAACAAGAAAGATGGTGTTGTACTGCAAAGCCAGTATGCAGAGTTGAACGTTGAACCATTTGTAGAGCTTGTTTTTTCCGAAGGGGCAGGAGAAAATAGCCTGCTGTATACTGTCCGCCGTGTTCCCAGACATCTGAAGCTTCTGACAAGAGGGGCGGGGAAAAATACAGGAAGTCGTGAAGTACCGGGGTCTGTCAGCCTGATCATGCCAGATGGTACCGAATATCCACAGAAGGAAGCTGACAGCAAGCTGGGGGAGATCCTCGGTCTTACCAAAAGCCAGTTTATGCAGGTTGCCATGATCGCTCAGGGAGAATTTATGGAGCTTCTTCGTGCAAAATCTGATGATAAGAAAGTCATCTTCCGGAAGCTGTTTAACACTGAATTATACCAGAATATTGTGGACGAGCTGATGAATCGCAAGCGTTCCCTGGAAAAAGAGATTGCCCAGATCAAAACTGCATGTCAGACTGAAGCTGCCCATGTGGTAATTCCCCAGGAATATGACCAGTGGCAGGAAATAGAAGGGCTAAAAAAGCAGGTTTTGAATGGGGAAATTGTAGTGATGGATTGCTTTCTGGATCATCTGGGCGAGTTATGCAGAACACTGGAGAAAAGTGTGAATTTTACCTCGAAAGAATTACAATCCGCATCAAAACTCCGCGACGAAAAAAGGGATATCTACAACAGTTCCATTCAGCTGACGAATTTATATGCGCAGCTGGAAAACGCTGAGGTTCAGCTTTCTGAATGTGGGAAAGTGGAAGCACAAATAGGGGAAAAGACCATTCTGTCAGAGAAAATTAAGAAAGCATACGAAATAAAAGGCGAATACGCACGCTGTCAGGATGCCTTGCGTAATATGCAGACATGTGAGAGTGCCTTAAAGGAGCAGCAGGAACGAGCTCCTTTATTAAAAGAACAGTCACAATCTGTCATTCAGACAGCGAAGGCGGTGAAAGAAACGGCAGAGAAGGAGCTTAAGGCGTACACCACTATTTATGAGCGCGTGAATAAAGAAGTGAAGCTCCTTAAGCAGATCAAGGAAGCAGAAAAAAGTGTAAAGACCAGCCAGCAAAATCTGACCGCAGCGCAGGCCGCAGACCGCAAAGCCAGAGAAGATCTGGAGAAAATGGAGAAGCAGGAAGCGGACTGGAGGGCTCAGTCAGAGAAGCTGACCGACACTAATGAGAAAATTGCTGTCTGGAAAGGGAAAAATCAGGAACTGGAAGTACTTGGCATTGAGGTACAAGAAACGGAAGATCTTCTTAAAGGTGTAGAAACACAGAAAAAACTGGCGAAGAAAGCACGAGAGACATACCAGAAGAATAGAACCAGATATGACGCAAAGAGTCAGGAATATGAGTCTATGCGGAGAATTTTTCTGGATGAGCAGGCTGGTTTTCTGGCGCGCGAGCTTCAGCCAGGGAAACCATGTCCTGTATGCGGTGCAATAGAACATCCGAATCCATGCATAGCTTCTACCCTTCATAGAGATCTCACCCGTGAGCAATTGGAACTGGCAGAAAAAGAAGTTTCTGAGCTTCGAAACAGACAGGAACAGTCTGCCGGTGAAGCAAGGTCAGCTGTGGATATAGTTGCAGAAAAAGAACGACTTTTGGAAGAGACAGGAAGGAAGCTGTGCACGCGTATTTTAAATGATCATGAGCAGTTCCCGGAAGCAGGAATGCTGGAAGTATTTGATTCTTTGGGAGACAATATAAAAAATTTCCAGGAGAGCAGAAATTCAGAAGTCCCTGGTGCAGCCCAGGATCAGATGGCGGATAAAGAGTGTAATTGGAATGCCTTGCTGAAGCAGATACAGACACTTCTTGGAACCTGGAAAACTTTATTACAGGAAGAGGGTACAAGACTTAATACAGCCCAGAAAACATTGCGTAATCTTCAGGATGCTCTGGGACAGGTAGAAGAGCGGAAGAAATCAGGAAAAACTGCCGTAGAGGAATGCGGACAAAAGCTGACTGAGGCAGCAGCGTCAGCCAAGAGCGCAGAAGCTCTTCTGAAGCAGTTGAATGATTCCCGGGAATATCCATCAGAAGAGGCGGCTATGACAGAGTTTAACCAGGCAAAAGGAAAATGGAAAGCTGCAGAAGCTGCTTCCAAGGAAGCTGAAAAGAAAGAAAAAGCGTCTTCTGAAGATCTGGTTAACTGTACCAGCTTGATTAAACGATTTGAAGGGGAACTTCCAGATCACCAGAAGCTTTACCAGGAGCGGCAGGCCTTTTATCAGACTCTGATGAATGAGAAAAATATGACAGAGGCAGAATGGGCGGACATAGCAGAGAACTATACCCGTGAAACAGCGGAGCTTTTGCAAAAAGAAGCAGACAGCTGGCAGCGAAAAAAACTAGCCGCACAGACCACTGCAGAAACAGCTGGAAAAGCCATAGATGGCAGGAGCAAGCCGGATATGGAAGCTGCCAAGTCCCAGATGGAGGAAGCTGAGAAAGTACGGCTTCAGACTCAGACGAAACTGGAACTTTATAAAGAACAGTATAAAGCTGATAAAGAGGCATATGATATTCTTAGCCCTCAGATGGAGAAGCGAGGTAAGATTATTGAAAAGCATACCAAGCTGGAAACTCTTTATAAGCTGTTGTCTGGAAATATGTCCGGAAACCGTATGGATCTTGAAACCTATGTGCAGAGATATTACCTGGAGAAGATTCTTTATGCGGCCAATCGCCGCTTTGCGAATATGTCTGCCGGACAGTTTGAGCTTCGTATGGTAGACGAGGAGAATGCGGGGAAAGGCAAGAATCGTGGTCTGGATCTTATGGTATATTCTAATGTTACCGGCAAAGAGCGTGAAGTCCGTACCCTTTCCGGAGGAGAATCCTTTATGGCAGCCCTGGCATTGGCACTTGGAATGGCAGATCAGATCCAGGAGAGCTCTGCAGCGATACATCTTGATGTAATGTTTGTGGATGAAGGCTTCGGTTCCCTTGATGAGCATTCCAGAGAACAGGCGGTAAAGGTTCTTCAGGAACTGGCGGGAGGAAGCAAGTTGATTGGAATTATTTCTCATGTGACCGAGCTGAAGCAGGAGATTGAAGATCAGCTGATCGTCAGCAAAGACGAGAAGGGAAGTCGTGTGAAGTGGCAAATAAGCTAAAGACTGCCGCGTAAATAATATCGGGAAGCTTAATAGCTTCCCGATAGAGAAAAATTATAGATTTTTTACAAAATTAATAAATTCCTCCAGCTCACTGTAATCACGAATTCTACAGTTTGCCAGACACTGTATTTCCTCTTGATTTTCTTCATGAGAGTCGTACACAGCAGTGGTATAGAAGCCATCTTTCTTAGCTGTAGTAAGGGCATGAAGAGAATCTTCAAAGACCATGGTATTGGTTCGGTCAGTGCCAAGAAAGTTCAAGGCTTCCCGATAAATGGTTGGTTCGTCCTTTCCGGCACCCGCAGAGGAGCAGGTAAAGATTTCGCTGAAATAATCAAGCACTCCGCAACGTGCCAGGGCAGCTTCCACGAGGGAGCGCTCTGTAGCAGTGGCGATACACATTTTGACTCCGGTCTCATGAAGCTGAGCCAGAAATTCTTTCAGATGAGGCTTCAGCTGAGCTTCATAGCGGTAGAAATCATCTACAATTGCTACAGCACTTTTGATCAATTCATCTCGGGTCTGTTTTACACCATAGTGCTCAATAAAATAGTCAGCTGCCTGGTGGAGACTCATAGTGGCGATTGCTTCATCCAGATCCGGTTCAGGTTCAATTCCCTGGCTTCGCAGGTAATTTTCGCCTACATGATCCCAGGCTGACATAGAATCCAGAATCGTACCATCCAGATCCCAGATGGCACCCCTTAACATGAAATTCCTTTCCTGAAAGATGCATTGTCTTTGGAAATACAAGTAGAATCTTTCATTTTGAGAGTAAGCTCTTTAAGCTCTCTGGTTGCTTTTGTAATATCTTCAGCTGCAAAGATGGCACTTACAACTGCAATTCCGCAGATACCGCTTCCAGCCAGCTCCATTACATTGTCATGTGTAATTCCACCGATAGCAATAACAGGAATATTTACAGCCTCACATATTTGTTTTATAGTTTCATGGCTGATATTGCCGGCATCTTTTTTGGTTCCGGTTTGGAATGCGGCACCTACTCCCAGATAATCTGCGCCATTTTTTTCAGCAAGAACAGCCTCTTCAACTGTATGCGCAGAAACGCCGATGATTTTGTCAGAACCGAGGATGGCTCTGGCATTACCAGCAGCCATATCCTCCTGCCCTACATGAACGCCATCGGCATTGATTTCTTTTGCAATTTCTACATTGTCATTGATCACGAATGGTACATGATAGCGCGCACATAACTCTTTGATTTCCGCAGCTTCTTTGCGAAAACTATCTGTATCCAGAGTTTTTTCGCGTAGCTGAATGAAGGTAGCCCCACCTTTTAAGGCTTCTTCGACCTGGTCATATAAAGTTCTGCCATTTAACCAGCTGCGGTCAGTAACGGCATAAAGTAAAAGCTCTTTTTTATTGCAGTTCATTGGTAAAACCTGCCTTTCACATATAACTTGTGCGTCAAACACACCCTAGTACATTATATAAAGCTGAATCTGGAAAGTAAAGGTAATTATTAAGCTAGAGCCTGTTTGAAAAATCATTCCCGCAATCTGCACGCCCCACTTTGCGGGAGATTTTGCCCGAATTCGGTTGCCGTAGCCCGCTACGGCGCCCTCATCCGGACAAAATCTCCCACAAACTGTGACGCACATCTTGCAGAAAGCCTTTTTCAAACACGCTCTAGAGCGTGTTTCTGCGAAGATCGAGAATCGTAACCCATAATGTTTGTTACACGAACAGGAACCTGTACATTGAAAAACGAAAAGTGATATGTTAGACTAATATTAAAATTGTGTTTTTGTCGGTTCGCAAAAAAGAGAGGCAGGTTTGATTATGGATCAATTTGAGCAGATGAAGGTGACACGGCAGGCGATGAATGGCAGGATGTGTCTGATGTTTGGTGGTATTTTCCTGATGTTTTCAGCCATTACCTCCACGATCATGTATGGAATCAATTTTTTTATGACAGCTCTGGAAGCAGATAAAGGAACTGCAGAGTATGTAGAACTTCTTGAAAATGCCGGAGTGGGAAGTGGACTTCTGAAAGGGATTGGTATTTGTTTTATTGCAGTAGGAATTTGGGAAGCTGTAGTTGGATTTCTATCTGTAAGGAACTCCAACAGAGTAGATAAGAGCAGATTTTCTGTAAAACTGGCCATATCTCTTCTTATAACTGAGATTGTCATGCAGGTAATTCTGTTTTTTACCGGATTGATGAATCTGGGGCTTCTTTTTACAGCCATTGTGCTTCCGCTGTTTTTACTTTGGGGAGCCACCCGTTTAGGCAAAGTTGCCAAGGCTGATCCGGAACGCAAATTTGCAGTAGACCCAGCCAGGAAGAAAACCTCCCAGCAATCTCAACCGGCCGCCCCGAAGAAGAGCATTCGTGAGAGAGCCGCTATGCAGGCGAGAGAAGATGTAGTGGTACCAGAGAAACAAGATACTGTAGATGAGGAAAATATTGCAGATTCAGAAGAGTCAAATTAGAAACTCAAAGTATGAATATAAGCATCATTGGAAAATGCAGTGGGTATAAGCGTCATAGGAAAATGCAGTGGGAAAATTGTTAAAGATATATAACCTGTGAAATTGTATGAGCGGTAGTTGGTTGTTGCTCCCGATAATATGATTTGCATGTAGCTATCAAGGTATAAGAATTTGAGCCTTTTTATGATTCAACATCGGATAAAGGAAAGAGAACCACAGTATATGGACATGAAAGAGATCATCGCAGAAGCAGCCCGTAAGCTGATTCTGGAGAAAAAGGTAAAGAAGCTTACAGTAAAGGATATTGTGGAAGAGTGCCAGATCACCAGGCAGGCATTTTACTACCATTTCGAAGGAATACCGGATCTGATCCAGTGGAGCATAAAGCAGGGAACCAGGCGGCTGCTGGAGGCGTGCAAAGAGCAGGGCGGCGCAGAAGCAGCGCTGAAGTATCTGTTTGTTTTTGCCATCAATGCTATACCAGAAGTGCGGAAAGGCATAGAAAGTAATTATGGCAAAGAACTGGAACAAACCCTTATGCAAGGAACCTACGAGTTGTTTGAGAGCATTGTGGAAGAAAAAAATCTGTACCAGAATTATAGCCGCCAGGAGCTGAAACTGATCCTCCGTTACCACAGCCATGCTATCTTTGGTATTTTCCAGGACTGGACACCGGAGGATACGAAGAATCTGGATATGATCGTACACGAAGTCTATTTGATTATGATGGGAAAGAATGCTACAGAAGATGTCTTTCTGTGCTGAAAAATGCTCCTGTTTATTCGTGACAGTTTTATTCCTGTGTTTATTGACCTTGAAGCAGTTTTGAAAGTGAAATTGACGGAGGTGGAGACCGACTGGGAATAGAATCCAGAGGCCGGATGCAAATACATGGAGGGAACTAAATAAGAGATCAAACGGGCAAGGTGTATCTTTACACTTTGCCCGTTTTGTCTATACACGGTGAAATTTTTGGCTATCGACACTTTCTTCTGCTTGTACTAGAATAAAATCATCAGGATTACGGAGTGCGATTGTGACGCACGTTTTGCAGAAAGCCTTTTTCAAACATGCGCTAGAGCCTGTTTGAGAAAGAACGGAAATGATAACGTAATCCGCAAGGAGAGGAGGGAACCATATATGGCACATGAAATTTTATCCGTAAAAATGTACGAGCTGGATAAAAAACTGGAACAGACCCACAGTCGGATTCAGCTGGCGGAGAGTATGGATACGGAAAGACTCCACCAACAGATCCAGAATCTTCGACAGGAATGTCAGGAAAGCCGTATCACTTTGGAAAACAGACTTCGCCATTCCAAGACAGACTGTGTAATGAAGCTGGCAGGCGTCTACGACCAGGTGGAGGCAGCAGTTGGAAAAGTGCTGGAGGCAGAAAACATTAATTTGAAAAATAAGGAGCCAATATTTGAAAATGTGCTCCCGGGAACGGAGAAGAAAATCCTCACCGCAGAATACGCCCTTGATTTTGCAATGCAGGCAGTAAACCGGGCACTTCTGGTATCGCTGGAGGCTATTGAAGCCCAGCGTCTGGAAGAGAAGAAAGAGGCAGAAGAGTGAGTAGACACTATTAGTTTACATAAGAAAGGACTACAACTATGAAAGAAGTAAAAACCCCAAAAAAGCCGTTGATCTATTACTACGGCATTGTGCTTCTGGTACTGATCGTCTTTAACCTGGTGGTTTCCCCAATCTTAATGGAGCATCAGGTAGAAGAAACCGATTACGGTACCT
The DNA here is from genome assembly GCF_964249465.1 of Ruminococcus sp. Marseille-P328. Taxonomy (NCBI): domain Bacteria; kingdom Bacillati; phylum Bacillota; class Clostridia; order Eubacteriales; family Oscillospiraceae; genus Ruminococcus; species Ruminococcus sp. Marseille-P328. The sequence goes on from NZ_CAXUBQ010000002.1 coordinate 169,466, forward strand.
TCATGAGCATGATCAATGACAAAAACATCGGTAAAGTAGAAGTGGAAGATAACCAGATCGTCTTTACCGACAAGAACAATGAAAAAATTTACAAAACCGGTCTTATGAATGACCCGGATCTCACCGACCGTCTGTATGAGTGCGGTGCCACCTTTACCAAAGACATTGACCAGCAGGCCTCTCCGATTCTCAGCTTCCTGGTAACCGGACTTCTACCACTGATCATTTTCATAGTTCTTGGAAATTATATGGCAAAGAAGCTGATGGAGCAGGCTGGAGGCAAAAACTCCATGGCATTTGGCATGGGAAAAAGCAATGCAAAGGTTTACGTTCAATCCAGTGAAGGAATCCGTTTCTCAGATGTAGCCGGAGAGGATGAAGCCAAGGAAAACCTTGCAGAGATTGTAGATTACCTTCATAACCCAAAGAAATACACAGACGTGGGAGCCTCCATGCCGAAAGGCGTTCTCCTTGTAGGCCCTCCAGGTACCGGTAAAACAATGCTTGCCAAAGCCGTTGCCGGAGAAGCGAATGTCCCATTCTTTTCCATGTCCGGCTCTGAATTCGTAGAAATGTTTGTAGGTATGGGTGCCTCCAAAGTTCGTGATCTTTTTAAGCAGGCGAAAGAGAAAGCCCCATGTATCGTATTCATTGATGAGATCGATGCCATCGGTAAAAAACGTGATGGCCAGGTAGGGGGCAACGATGAGCGTGAGCAGACACTGAACCAGCTGCTTACAGAGATGGATGGTTTCGAAGGCAACAATGGGGTTATCATTCTGGCAGCTACCAACCGCCCGGAATCCCTTGACCCGGCACTTACCCGTCCAGGACGTTTCGACCGCCGCGTACCAGTTGAGCTTCCCGATCTTGCAGGTCGTGAAGCAATTCTGAAGGTTCATGCAAGAAAAATCAAAGCATCCGATGACGTGGATTTCCACACTATCGCACGTATGGCATCTGGTGCATCCGGAGCCGAGCTGGCAAATATTGTAAACGAAGCAGCACTTCGTGCAGTCCGTGACGGACGTACAATCGTTACAGAAGCAGACCTGGAAGAGAGCATTGAAGTGGTAATTGCTGGCTACCAGAAGAAAAACGCAGTTCTCTCTGACCAGGAGAAAAAAGTGGTTTCCTATCACGAAATCGGACATGCCCTGGTGGCAGCCCTTCAGAACCATTCCGCTCCTGTTCAGAAGATTACTATTATTCCGCGTACTTCCGGTGCACTCGGCTATACCATGCAGGTAGAAACTGGTGACAAGTATCTGATGACAAAGAAAGAACTGGAAAATAAGATTGCAACCTTCACCGGCGGACGTGCTGCAGAAGAAATCGTGTTTGGCGAGATCACCACAGGCGCTTCCAACGATATCGAGCAGGCAACCAAGATTGCCAGAGCTATGATCACTCGCTACGGAATGACCGACGAGTTCGACATGGTGGCTATGGAAACCGTTACCAACCAGTACCTTGGCGGCGATGCATCCCTTTCCTGCTCCGCAGATACCCAGAAGGAAATCGATGAGAAGGTTGTAGAATTAGTAAAACGAGAACATGAAAAAGCCAAAAAGATCCTGACAGACAACCGTAAAAAACTGGATGAACTGGCTATGTTCCTTTATGAAAAAGAAACGATAACTGGCGAAGAGTTTATGAAAATTTTAAATAACAAAGAGGAGAGTGAGGAAAAATGAGAAGACGTTCACGTTATGGCTGGCTGGAACTCATTGAGGGAATCCTGCTGATCCTTCTTGGGATTTATACGTTGTGTAATCCGGGCGGCATGCTCCGCGGAATTACCTTTGCGTATGGTTTTCTTGCTGTCATCACCGGAATTTCAGATATTGTATTTTATGCAAAAACAGAGCGCTATATCGGCTTCGGACCTACCATTGCTCTGGTGACTGGAATTTTAAGTCTCCTTGCCGGACTAATGCTCCTGATGTACCCAAATGCCGGAGAGCTGATTATGACCCTGCTTCTCCCAATCTGGTTCATCGCTCATTCTGTTTCCAGATTGACCCACATCCCTCTGGTCCGTCTAGCAGGAAAATTTTACTATTACTTTACCTTGATTGTAAATATTCTTGGAATCATCCTTGGCTGTCTGATGATCATCTGGCCGTGGGTAGCGTTGTTTTCAACGGGCTTTATTATTGGCGGTTATCTGATCCTTCTTGGAATCGATTGCGTGGTGATGGCCTGCAGTGACATGGATGCCGGGTGGATGTAGAAACAGGATGTATTTACCGGTTGACACAAGAAACTACGAGGTGATAAAATCAAGATGAAATAAAAAACTGCAGCTCGCAATAAAGGAGATTTACATATATGGCAACACTTAAGGATGTGGCGAAGGCCTCAGGCCTAACGGTAGGAACAGTTTCCAGAGTCCTGAATAACAGAGGATATATCAGTGATAAGACCCGTGAGAAAGTATATCAGGTGATGAAAGAGCTGAATTATCAGCCTAATGAGACAGCTCGCGCACTGTCAAAGCAGAAGAGTAATACGATAGGAGTTATTTTGCCGAATATTGAACATCCTTATTTTGCCAAGGTACTAAGCCGTTTGGAGCGAGAGGCTGCGAAGCAGGGATATCGTATCATGCTTTTTGTTTCCAGGTATAAAGAAGAACGTGAGGAACAGTGTATTGAGATGTGCAAGAGCGAAAGAGTGACCGGCGTTGTTCTTTGCAGTGGAAGTTTTGAAACTGAGAAATTTGAAGATCTTGATTTCCCGTTGATCACATTGGAACGTTCTATGGATGAAGGGACATCCGGGATTGAATGTGATAACTATCAGGGCGGTGTGCTGGCAACGGAGCTTCTGATTGAGAAAGGCTGCAGGAAGCTGATGTTTATCGGCGGAGTAAGTGCAGGGGTTGACATTCATATGCCAGGAGATCTCCGCGAGGTTGCATTTCGTGATATCTGTAAGAATCGAAATGAAGAAAATGTGGTTATGGTAACGGATAACCGTCTTTTTGATTCTCTGGAATATTATGAATATGTAAGACAGGCACTGGTGGATAATCCTGATGTGGACGGTGTATTTGCCAGTTCAGATGTTATTGGTGCCTATGTACTGCAGGCATGCGCAGATCTGGGAATCAAGGTTCCGGAGCAACTGAAGATCGTAGGTTTTGATGATGTGAATATTGCCCAGTTTACAAGTCCGGGACTTACGACAATTCATCAGCCTGTGGAACAGATGGCAGAATTGGCAGTAGCAGCTATTGCGCAGATTGATGAGGGGAAAGTTGTACCTACTAAGACAGTATTTCCGGTTACACTGGTTGAGCGAGGGACGACTTGAACGCAGATAAGCATTTCCCCGCTTCAAGTGCGCGGAGCACTAAGCGGCGAGTGAGGGGGGATGCTTCTGCCAGTGGGAGCCTTCAGCTCCCACTGACAGATCGCGAAGCGACTGCGTTCATGAGCAAGCAGCGAAGCGGATTGCGAATGTCCGCTTTACTGAATTGTTAATATTTTTTTATCTTCGAAAAATTTTCCAGTCAGTTGTCATATTGTGTATTCTGGGGTGTTTTTGAAACATTTCAGAATACAATATGACAGCTGATTTTTTGTATAGCAGGAAATTACTCTGTAATATTTCTGCTATACAAAAAAACGCTTCGCGCGGAATTGATCAGATGCATAAGGAATATGACATGCGGTTGTGATAAAAAATGAAGCAATTTTCGTAAAAAAACAAGAAAAATAAAATAAATGAACTACAGACACGAAAAAAGCATGTAAAAGTGCACAAAACATAAAGAGCTAAATAGTATAAATGTAACAAAGTGGTGTGAAATGGACAAAAATATATGACAACCGCTTGACATGTTTGAGACGCAATGCTATCATACAATCATCAAGAAAACGTCTCAACAAGAACGTAAAAAACAGGAGGAAGCAAAAATGAAAAAACGTATTTCAATGGCAATTGCAGTTGCAACTGCAGCAGCAACAATGGCAAGTGTATCTGTACCGGTTATGGCAGACGATGTGAACATCACAATTTTTAACTCCAAGATGGAGGTTCAGAGCCAGTTCGAAGAATTAGCTGCTCAGTATGCAGAAGAGACCGGCGTTGGCGTAGAGGTTTATTACAATAGTGATACAGTATCTGCTCATCTGGCTACCAGATATTCTGCGAATGATCCATATACAATCTCTATGGTAGACCCGAAAGATATCTATTCACTTGCAGCAGACCATGCAATTGATTTAAGCGATCAGAGCTGGGTTAATGAGACTGATTACGCAATCGGAGTTGACGGACAGATCAATGGTTTCCCGACCTGCCTTGAAGCACGCGGTGTTATTTACAATGCAGATGCAATCGAAGCAATCACAGGCGAGACATTCAATCCGGATGATTACAAGACACTTGATTCTTTTAAAGAGCTTCTTGAGAAACTGAAAGAAGGCGGAATGGAAACACCTACCGGTATCATGAAAGAGGACTGGTCCCTTGCAGCTCACTTCCTTGCTGAGGTTTACGAGCAGCAGCCAGATGTAGAAGCATTTGTTTCCTCTCTTTATGAAGGAACAGCAGACCTTGCAAACAATGAGAAATTCAATTCTCTTATGGACTTCTTCGATGTAATGATGGAGAATAACTACGCAAAAGATTCTGCAATCGCTGCAGAGCGTGAGACAACCGAGATGATGCTTGCTGAAGGACAGATCGCATTCATGTTCGGAGGAAACTGGGACTGGTCCGTAATCAATGCATATGATTATACAGAGAATATGGGAATGATGCCAGTACCGCAGAACACAGATGACGGATCCAATGAGAAGCTTGTTGGTGGAGGTTCCAAATTCATGATGATCGATTCCTCTGATGCAACAAGTGATGAGCAGCGTCAGGCAGCTAAGGACTTCCTTACATGGCTTGCTGATTCCGATGAAGGACAGAGCTTCATTGCTGAGACATGTGCACTTGTACCTGCATTCTCTAACAATGAAAAAGAAGTATCCGATCCACTTGGAAAATCTGTTAAGAAATATGCAGATGAAGGCTCTCTGATTGATAACTACAATTACCTTCCGGATGATCATCTTTCCATTTGTGGTGCAACCTTCCAGAAATATCTCGCAGGACAGATTGACAGAGCTGAGTTTGCAGCAGAGATTGAAGACTACTGGAAGAACACAACTCCTGTAGAGCACTAAGAATTATCCTTTGGTAACAACTTATTAATTTAACAAACATACTGTAGTTTTATAGAAATTTGCCACCCCTCAAGAGGCTGCACGCCTGTGCCATGCGGCGTGCGGCCTCTTTCCCTCACAAAAAGAAAAGTACTGGATTATAGATTTTCGGAGGCAGCGGGAAAAGGGTGGAGACAAAAAAGAAAAGGGAAAGGGGATCGTGATTATGGAACAAAACACCATGAAATATAAAGTAAAACAGTACTTGATGTTCGCTGGCGTTTCCACTGTCCTGTTTAGTGCAGTTGTAATCCTTCCATTTATCTACGGATTATATCTTACATTTACAAGCTGGGACGGTGTTTCAAAAGACAAACCATTTGTTGGACTGGCAAACTACATTGCTACATTCCAGGATGCAGCTTACTGGCAGGCACTTGGACGTACCTTGATTTATTCTGTTATCGCTGTAATTTTGGTAAACGTGGTAGCATTTTTCCTTGCATACCTTCTTACCAGCGGAATTAAAGGTCAGAACTTCTTCCGTGCAGGCTTCTTTGTTCCGAACCTGATCGGTGGTATCGTACTTGGTTATGTATGGAAATTCGTATTTAACCGTGCATTTGTATCACTTGGAAAATCTCTTTCTGTAGGTGCTCTTTCCACCTCCTGGCTGGCAACCACCAACGGTGCAATGGCATGTCTGATCATCGTATCTGTGTGGCAGTACGCAGGATATATGATGCTGATCTATGTAGCCGGATTTATGAGCGTATCCAAGAGCCTTATGGAAGCAGCCCAGATCGACGGCTGCACCAAGACACAGGCAACCATTAACGTAACGATCCCACTTATGAGATCTTCTTTTGTACAGTGTCTTTTCTTAACAATCACAAGATGCTTTATGGTATATGATGTAAACCTTTCATTGACAAAAGGTGAGCCATTTAACTCTTCTGTAATGGCAGCTATGCACGTATACAATCAGGCATTTACTTACAAAAACTACGGTACCGGCCAGGCAGAGGCATTGATCCTGTTTGTTGTCTGCGCGATCGTAGGTGTGACTCAGGTTTACATTGGTAAGAAAGGGGAGGTGGCAGCATAATGGACGAAAACAAAAAAGCAGCTCAGAAGAAAAAAATCAGCCATTTTATTACAATGGCAGTGCTGGTTATCCTGTTTCTGGCATTTATCTTCCCGTTTATCATGGTAATTTTCAATGCGTTTAAGACAAAAGGTGATATCACGGCAGATCCGCTGGCACTGGTTGGCTCTCACGGATTTATCCTGACCAACTTCACAGATGCTATGAAAAAGATGAACTTTGCAACATCTTTTACAAACTCTCTTTTGATTACTACAGTTTCTACGATCCTTACAATTATGCTTTCTGCAATGACAGCGTTTGTAATTGTTCGTAATAAATGGAAAGCATGCGGTATTCTGTTTTCCCTGATGATTGCATCTATGGTTATTCCGTTCCAGGTACTTATGATCCCGCTGGTTTCTCTTTACGGTGGTATCTTTGGAGTACTGAACAGCCGTATTACTCTGATCCTTATGCATGTGGGATTTTCCCTTTCCATGGCAACATTCATGTTCCACGGTGCAATTCACACCAGCGTTCCGATGGAGCTGGAAGAAGCAGCATTTATTGATGGATGTACCAGATGGCAGACATACTGGAAAATTGTATTTCCGCTTCTGAAACCAACCATCGCAACAGTTGCGATTATTGATGCAATGGCATTCTGGAATGATTACCTTCTTCCAAGCCTTGTTCTCGGACGTAAAGAACTGTATACTCTTCCGATTGCAACACAGGCATTCTATGGTACTTATTCAACAGACCTCGGACTGGTAATGGCCGCCCTCCTTCTGGCTATGCTTCCGATCCTGGTTCTGTATCTGTTCCTGCAGCGTTACATCGTTGAGGGTGTTACCTCCGGAGCAGTAAAAGGTTAAAACCAAAATGGGGTCCAATGATAGTAATATTTTTGGACCCCATAATTACTATCTTGAAATGTGTTTTGATTAATAAATAACAACAGGAGATATGATTATGATAAGTCAGACTTTAAGAGATGCCAGAAGATACGAAGATGCAATGGCTCAGAATATTACACCTTTGGAGAGACCGGAATTTCATTTATCTCCAAAAGTTGGATGGATGAATGACCCCAATGGTTTTTCTTATTACAAAGACAAATTTCATTTATTTTACCAGTATTATCCATATGATTCCCAGTGGGGACCAATGCACTGGGGACATGCGGTAAGTGATGACCTTCTTCACTGGGAATACCTTCCGGCAGCCATTGCCCCGGACATGCCATATGATTATGTGGGATGTTTTTCAGGAAGTGCCATTACGCTTCCAGATGGAAAACAGCTTTTTATGTACACCAGTGTGCGAAAAGAAGCACAGCCGGATGGAGGTGTCCGCGATATACAGACACAAAGCCTTGCAGTCGGTGATGGGATGGATTATGAAAAGGATGTACGAAATCCGATTCTTACAGCAGAAGACATGCCGGAAAACAGCAGCCCCTTTGATTTCCGTGATCCGAAAATGTGGAAATGCGAGGATGGCACTTACCGCTGCGTGATCGTAAATGACAGGGCGGACGGAACAGGCGGCCGTATTCTTCTGTATAGAAGTGAAGATGGGTTTAACTGGGAGTTTGAATCCGTAATGCTTTCTAATGATGGCAGATTCGGAAAAATGTGGGAGTGCCCGGATTTCTTTACCCTGGATGGAAAAGACGTAGTACTTGTAAGCCCTCAGGATATGCTTCCAAAAGGCTTTGAGTACCACAATGGCGATGGAACCCTTTGCCTGATTGGTAAATTTGATGAAGAGACCAAAACCTTTATTCCGGAAAAAGACCAGGCAGTGGACTATGGTATCGACTATTATGCAATGCAGACAGTGGAAGCACCAGACGGAAGAAGAATTATGATTGGCTGGATGCAGAACTGGGATACATGTGCGAATAACAGAATTCCGAAGGGAAAATGGTTTGGACAGATGAGCCTTCCAAGAGAGCTTTCCATTAAAGACGGCCGCCTGATCCAGAAACCGGTTCGGGAAATTGAGAAGCTTCGCACAAATAAGACAGAATATAAGAATGTTGCTTTTGAGGATGTAATTCGTCTGGATGGCATAGAGGGAAGATGCGTGGATATGGAAATCACTCTTCGCCCGGCAGATGCGCAGAATATTTATAAGAAATTTGCAGTGCGTTTTGCCCAGAATGATACGTACCATACAGCAGTAAGCTTTCGCCCTTATGAATCCGTATTAAAAATCGACCGCAAGTTCTCCGGCTCCAGACGCGCAATTATCCATCAGAGAAGAAGCCTTGTGAACAGTGAAAATGGAGAGATTAAGCTTCGTCTGATCCTGGATCGTTTTAGTGCTGAGATTTTTGTAAATGATGGAGAGCATGTGATGACTGCAACGATTTATACAGATCTGGAGGCAGATGGAATTTCCTTCTTTGCAGATGGGAAAGTGGAGATGGATGTTACGAAGTACGAGCTGAAGCTTTGAGAATTGCCGGCAGATACGAGGAGGATATAAAGTGAAGCAAAGAGAGAAAACAGATAAGATTTTTCAGGATCGTATGGCAAAAAAAACAGATGAATTACGCTGGCTGTACATGGAGCTTTATGGAAATGATTCCATGTTTTTCGAGTTATGCGATCAGCTGCACCGCTTCTATGAAGAACGAAGCAGCACATTGAAGGCACTGGATCAAAAGCGTGAAGCAGATCCGGGCTGGTATAAGAAAAATGACATGCTTGGCATGATGTTTTACATAGACAATTTTGCAGGAAACATGAAAGGTGTGGAAAGCAAGCTTGACTATCTGGAAAAAAACAACGTAAATTACATTCATCTGATGCCGTTTCTGGATACGCCGAAAGGCCGTTCTGATGGCGGTTATGCAGTGGCTGATTTCCGTAAAGTACAGGAAAATCTGGGAACGATGGATGATCTGGAGGCACTTGCCGGTGCCTGCCACAAAAAAGGCATCAGCCTGTGTATGGATTTTGTTATGAACCATACTTCGGAAGACCATGAATGGGCAAAAAAAGCCCGCCAGGGCGACGGGGAATATATGAGCCGTTATTTCTTCTACGACAATCCGTATATTCCGTCCCTCTATGAGAAAACAGTACCTCAGGTATTTCCAACTACTGCACCGGGTAATTTCACCTGGCTGCCGGAAATCGGGCATTATGTAATGACAACCTTTTACCCCTATCAGTGGGATCTGAACTATGGAAATCCGCGGGTTTTCAATGAGATGATGTATAATTTCCTTTTCCTTGCAAACAAGGGAATTGATGTAATCCGAATTGATGCAGTTCCCTATATCTGGAAAGAGCTGAACACACCATGCCGGAATCTTCCACAGGTACACACCATTGTGCGTATGATGCGTCTGATCAGCGAGATTGTATGCCCGGGAGTGATTCTTCTTGGAGAAGTAGTTATGGAGCCTGAAAAGGTTGTGCCATACTTTGGGACTGTAGAAAAACCGGAATGCCATATGCTTTACAATGTAACTACAATGGCAACTACATGGCATACCGTTGCCACAAGGGACGTGCGCCTTCTGAAAAAACAGCTTGATATTGTAAATGGTCTGCCGAAGGATTACGTATTCCTGAATTATCTGCGCTGCCACGATGATATTGGCTGGGGACTGGACTATGCTACACTTCAGCAGGAAGGCATTGAAGAACGTTCTCATAAGAAATATCTCAATGACTATTTCCAGGGCTTTGCAGGGGAGAGCAACAGTCGCGGAGTGCTTTACAATGAGGATCCGGTTACCGGAGATGCAAGATTCTGTGGAACCACCGCATCCATGTGCGGTATTGAGAAGGCAGGATTTGAGAAAAACAAAACGGCGATGGAAAAAGCAATCCAGCTGGATGTTATGCTTCATGCCTATATGTTCATGCAGTCAGGAATTCCTGTGATCTACAGTGGAGATGAAATCGGACAGGTAAATGATTATTCATACAAAAATGATCCGGACAAAGCACCGGATTCCCGATACATTCACAGAGGGGCTATGAATTGGGATCGCGCAGCCATGAGCGGCAACGCCAGAACTGTGGAGGGTAAATTGAACAAACGTCTGCTCCAGCTGGAAAAAATCCGCAAAACAGAGAAGGCATTTATGACAAATGCGGATACCTGGACTGTGGATACATGGGATAACAGTATTCTCTGCATTGGCCGTTATTATGAAGGAGAGAAAATTTACGGCCTGTTTAACTTCAGTGAATATGATAAGACCGCATGGATTAATGAACGTGATGGAATTTATAAGGATCTGATCACTGGACAGGAGATGGAGGCTGCAGGTGTAAATGTGCCTGCATATGGCTTCTTCTGGCTGAAAAAAATTAACTGATGAAGAAACACCCGGGAACAGAGGATTGTCTCTGTACTCCCGGGTGTTTTTTGTGAACAAAGTTCACAGAAAACATGAGGATTAAGTTTGCGCAGCAAATGCTACTTCTTGTGCTTGTCACAAGAAGGTTCGTCTTTCTGTGCATCGCGAAGCGTGTTACTGGTCGGCGTGAACAGTAAATCATAAACAGTAACAATCTCCACTGGTATATGGTTGACATTGCTTCATAGGACTGTTAAATTATATTTACATATCTTAATATTTTTGAACGGCTTGCTGACAAGAAAGGATAACCATATGATAAAGCGAGACTTAAAAGACAATTTTCAGATATCCATCAGCGGCCAGGACACCTGGTATGACATGAATGTGCCCGGCTCCGCCATGGAGACTTTTTGCAAAGAAGGAATTCTTCCGGATCCATATTATGGAATGAATGAGTACAAATGGACAGAATTCTGGAAAAATGATTTTGACATCAGAAGCACTTTTTCTGTAAGCGCAGAAGAGATTGCCAGTGAGGAGATTCTTCTTACCTTTTACGGAATTGATACTGTGGCAGATGTCTTTTTAAATGGAAAGAAGCTTGGACATACTGAGAACATGCACCGCACCTGGGTCTACCAGGTGAAAGAACTGGTAAAAGAAGGCGAGAACCTTCTGGAACTTCATATCGCCTCTCCGGTAAATTTTATTGAGACTTACAAGCCGGAGAAAGGAAGAGAGATTCATTTTACCAACACCGGAACTACCCCTGGAAGCCAGTACATTCGTAAAGCACACTCCATGTTCGGCTGGGACTGGGGCCCAAAGCTTCCAGATGCGGGACTTTTCCGCGGTGTGGAGCTTTGCTGCTTTGATACTGCAAGACTGGGCGAATCCCTGATCCGCCAGGAGCATGTGGATGGAGCCGTGACACTTCATATTGGAAGTGAAATTGAGAAAGCAGATGGACAGGTTGTAAAAGCTGGAAATACTGCTATGCAGTCAAATGGAAATTCAGCAGCACAGCCAGAATCTGGCGGCAGCGCACAGCCCGGAGTCAGCGGCTTACAGCTTTTCTACGAACTCCGTGACCCATCCGGTGCTCTCATCTACACTGGCACCGATTCTGATATAAAAGTAACAAACCCTGCTTTGTGGTGGCCAAACGGCTACGGCAAACAGCCTTTATACACCCTGACGATCCAGCTGAAAGCCGGCGAGACCGTTCTTGATACCAGGGAATACCGCATCGGTCTCCGCACTGTCACGGTATCCCGTGAGGATGACCAGTGGGGCCAGGAATTTGCCATTATGGTAAACGGCGTAAAGATTTTTGCCCGAGGTGCAGATTATATTCCGGATGACTGCTTCTACCCAAGAATTACCAGGGAAATCCTGGAGCGCGATGTAAATGCCTGCGTATTTGCAAACTTTAACTGTCTTCGCGTATGGGGCGGCGGATATTATCCATCCGACGAATTCTACGCTCTCTGCGATGAATACGGAATTCTCCTTTGGGAAGATCTGATGTACGCCTGCAACATTTACGACGTAACACCGGACTTTGCAGAGAATATTGCAATTGAAGCAAAAGACAATATCCTCCGTTTCCGCAATCATGCCTGCCTTGGCCTGATCTGTGGAAACAATGAGCTGGAATGTGCATGGACAGACTGGAAGGATGTCCAGGGACATGCACCGTCTCTTAAGAGAGACTACCTGTATCAGTTCGAATTCCTCCTTGCAGATGTGGTAAAAGAAAATGCACCAGATGCATTCTACTGGCCGTCTTCCCCATCATCAGGAGGAAGCTTTGACAATCCATGTGATGAGAACCGCGGCGATTGCCATTACTGGGATGTATGGCATGGTCAGAAACCATTCAGTGAGTACATGAAGCACTATTTCCGTTTCTGCTCCGAGTTCGGCTTCCAGTCTCTTCCATCTATCAAGACAGTAGAGACCTTTACCGGGGAGAAAGACCGCAACCTTTTCTCCAGAGTTATGGAGAGCCATCAGAAAAATCCGGCGGCAAACGGTAAGATTCTATATTATTTATCTGAGACCTTCCGTTATCCGAAAGACCTGGAAAGCCTGATCTTTCTAAGCCAGATTCTTCAGGGATACGCCATGAAGGAAGCAACGGAGCATTGGAGAAGAAACCGCGGCAGATGTATGGGAAGTATTTACTGGCAGTTCAATGATAACTGGCCGGTTGCGTCCTGGTCCAGTATGGACTATTACGGAAGATACAAGGCCCTCCATTATATGGCAAAAGGCTTCTGCGACAATGTGGCAGGAAGCATTGAGAAAAAAGAGACTCACATGGGCTTCTGGATTTCAAACGAGACACTTGACCTGATAACGGTAAAAGCGAAAATCGCGGTGAAAACACTGGACTTCCAGGTGATCGAGGAGCAGGAAGTATCCAAAAAAGTACCTGCACTCAGTGCGGAATGCCTGTTTGAGAAAGAATACAAGGAATTGATCGCAGGTCGTGATGACAGCGTATTCTTTGTTGCCGAATATGAGTATGAACAGAACGGACAGAAGGTTTCCAAGAAAGAATTCGAGACATTTGTCCCAGTCAAATATCTGGAACTGAAAGATCCTGCATTTAAGGTTACTGAGAATGCAGACGGAAGCGTTTCCATTCAGACAGATACTTTTGTTCCATATTGCATGCTGGAGGGAATCAGCGCGGATACCATCTGGAATGAGAATGTGGTTGCATTTACAGACAAGGAAGCAGTCACACTTGTGCCGGTGGAAAACCAGAAGATTTCCAGAGACGGCGTCCGGATTTACGATATTTATCATACATATCATTAATAAAATAATATGGGTGTCAAAAGGTCTTTTGCCACTCATTTGATACCCGGATTGCTACGCAGCTACGCTGCTCCCGCAATCCTCCAAATATTCGAAATCCGCAACAAAACGTCAGATACGTAATTTTTGCTGGTAGACAGAGGTTTGTAGAATTAAGCAAAAGTAAAAATAGAGCGATCGCATAAAATGTTACGAGACATAGATCAACCAATCAGGAGAATCGAAACACGCATTTGAAAAATTCTCCCCTACATAATAGAGAAAGGAATTACACCATGGGATTTAAGAAAGATTTTATCTGGGGCGGTGCAACCGCTTCCTACCAAGTAGAAGGCGCTGCTTATGAGGACGGAAAAGGCTTGAATATCTGGGATATTTTCTGCAAAGACGGCGGACACATTTATGAGAACCAGACAGGTGATGTAGCCTGCGACCAGTATCACCGCTACAAAGAAGACGTTCAGATCATGAAAGAAATGGGCATGAAAGCATACCGCTTTTCTCTTTCCTGGGCGCGCATCATGCCGGAAGGCACAGGCGCAGTCAATGAAAAAGGTCTGAAATACTACGACAACCTGATCAATGAACTTCTGGACAACGGAATTGAGCCATTTGTTACCTTATATCACTGGGATCTTCCATACGCACTTCATTTACAGGGCGGCTGGATGAATCCAAATTCTCCATCCTGGTTTTACGAGTATGCAAAAGTAGTGGCAGAGCATTTCTCAGACAGAGTAAAGAATTTCTTCACCATCAATGAGCCGCAGTGCATAGTTGGCCTTGGATATCAGACCGGTGAGCATGCACCAGGCCTGAAGGTTGGCCCATCCGATTATTTCCGTATCTGGCACAACGTACTGAAAGCCCATGGACGTGCAGTAGAAGCGCTTCGTGAGTTCAGCAAACAGCCTGTAAAGATCAGTATGGCACCATGTGGAGCCCTTTATGTTCCGGAAACAAACAAGCCGGAAGATATTGAAGCCGCAAGAAAAGCAAACTTCAGTCTCCCGGAGAACTCCATCGGAGCCTGCAGCTGGGACGTTGCTCTTTGCTGTGATCCGGTTTATCTGGGACAGTATCCAGAGGATATTCTGAAAGAATTTGGACAGTTTTTCCCGAAAGTAACAGATGCCGATATGAAGCTGATTTCACAGCCACTTGATTTTTTTGGACAGAACATTTACAATGCCGTAACTGTTCGTGCCGGTGAGGATGGAAAAGCAGTCCGCGCAGCACGTTACGATGGTTTCCCACAGACTGCAATTGGCTGGCCGGTAACTCCGGAGGTTCTGTACTGGGCGCCAAAATTTATGCAGGAGCGTTATAAGAAGCCGTTTATGATCACAGAGAATGGCATGGCTTCCCATGACTGGGTAGGTGTGGACGGAAAGGTTCACGACCAGGCCCGCGTAGATTTTATGGCTCGTTATCTTGGCGCTTACAAGCGTGCAGCTGAGGACGGTGTGGATCTGGCAGGATATTTCGCATGGTCCGTAATGGACAATTTCGAGTGGGCATACGGATATTCCCAGAGATTCGGACTTGTTTATACAGACTACAATACACAGAAGCGGATCTGGAAGGATTCCGCATATTTCTACAAAAATATTATCGAAACAAACGGAGAGAATCTGTAATTCAGGAGGTTGACCATGGCAAATCAGAGGGGCAGAAAGAAAAGTGTAGCAGCAGTTTTTACTGGTTGAAAAAGCAGTAGAAAACGTATATAGAAACAACTAAAAACCTTAAGAGTTTGAGAGGATACATATATGTTTGAGAATAATCTGTGGACGATGGAACCAATTGGCAGACCGGAGAACACCATCCAGGGTGATAAATACCGCTTCACCCTGCTGACTCCCTGCCTGATCCGAATGGAGTACCGGGAAGACGGCAAATTCGAAGACCGTCCAACCCAGATCGTATGGAACCGTAAATTTGATCCAGTGGAGTTTCGCATTGAGAAAAAGGGGGAAGGCTTCGAGCTTTTTACCGACAGAATGCATGTTACTTATGCCGGCGGACCTTTTACCAAAAACAGTCTGAACTTAAACGCAGTAGGCGGTCAGAACGCCTATGGTGCAGTATGGTATTATGGGGAAAAGGGTGACAATCTTGGCGGAACAGCAAGAACTTTGGATGAGGTAGATGGGGAATGCCAGCTTCAGGAGGGAATGATGTCCAGAAGCGGCTGTTCTCAGATCGATGACAGCCATTCTCTGGTTCTGGATGAAAACGGATGGACTCAGGTGCGCACAGGAGATGGGGTGGACATTTATGTTTTCGCTTATGGAAATGATTACAAAGAAGCTTTGAATGATTTTTACCGTCTCACAGGAAAAACTCCTATGCTCCCAAGATATGCCCTTGGAAACTGGTGGAGCCGTTATTACGCTTACACAGAAGACAGCTACAAGGCGCTTGTAACCCGCTTTGAGAAAGAGAAGATCCCATTTTCTGTTGGTGTTCTGGATATGGACTGGCACCTGGTAGAGGAAGTGGATCCCAAATATGGCAGTGGCTGGACCGGATATACCTGGAACAAAAAGTACTATCCGGATCCGGAGCGTTTTATGAACTGGCTTCATGACCATGGAATGAAAATCTCTGTAAACCTTCATCCAGCTGGTGGAATCCGCGCCTTCGAGGAAGCATATCCGGCTATGGCGAAGGAGCTGGGAGATGTAGATACCGAACACGAAGCTCCCATTGATTTTGACATCACAAGCCGCAAATTCCTGGAAGCATATTTCAAATGTGTGCTTCATCCAGAGGAAAACAAAGGCGTTGATTTCTGGTGGATCGACTGGCAGCAGGGCAATATCACGAAGGTCCCTGGTCTGGATCCACTGTGGATGCTGAACCACTATCATTACCTGGACAATGCCCGCGATGGAAAACGTCCTCTTACTTTTTCCAGATATGCAGGACCTGGTTCACACAGATATCCAGTAGGCTTCTCCGGTGATAGTATCGTAACCTGGGAGTCCCTGAATTTCCAGCCTTATTTTACCAGCACAGCTTCCAATATTGGATATGACTGGTGGAGCCACGATATCGGCGGGCATATGCTTGGCTATCGCGACAATGAGCTGGCACTTCGCTGGGTACAGCTTGGCGTATTTTCTCCAATTAACCGTCTGCACAGCAGCAAAAATGAGTTTATGGGAAAAGAACCGTGGCAGTTCCCTATGGAGATCGGTGAGGTTATGAAGGAGTTCTTAAGACTCCGTCACCAGATGCTTCCGTATCTGTATACTATGAACTACAGAGCATATAAAGAGAACACGCCTTTGATTCTGCCAATGTACTACACATATCCGGCAGAGCAGGTGGCTTACACAGTGAAGAATGAATATGAGTATGGAACCGCATTTATTGTAGCGCCTGTTACGGAGAAATCTGTCCAGGGCGTAGGAAGAGCCAGGACTCATGTATGGCTGCCAGAGGGTACTTACATTGATTTCTTCACAGGTCTGGTATACTCCGGCGACAGAGAGATGGATATGTACCGTGACCTTCATTCCATACCGGTTCTGGCAAAAGCAGGTGCCATTGTGCCGATGACTGAGGAAATCTTTGGACAGGAAGCAGCCAGAAATCCGGAAACTATGACCATCCGTGTATACGGCGGTGCAGACGGCAGCTTCCAGCTTTACGAAGACGACAACGAGTCCAACGCTTACCTGAAAGACGAGTGCGTTCTCACAGACATGGATCTGAAGTGGAGCACTGGCCGCTTCGTCATCCACAAGGCAGCGGGCAGGCTGGAACTGATCCCGCAGAAGAGAACCTGGACTGTAGAGTTCTGGGGTGTGAAGGACACCGAGGTTACCGTAGAAGTGGAAGGTACAGGGGTAGAAGCTTCTAAAAAGTACGATGAAGCACTTGGCTGCCTGGCGGTAAGTGTTCCGGAAACCGCTGCAACCTCTGAAATCATCATTACTCTGGGAGCTCCGGAGCTTCGTGAGAATGATGTGAAAACCCAGGTATTCAACCTTCTCAACCAGGCTGAAATCCCATACATGGAGAAAGTAGCCATTATGGAAATTCTGGACAAGAAGATTTCCAACGCCGCCAAACTCACCCAGCTTACCGCAATGCATCCGGAAGAAGGGATTGTGGGAGCAGTGGGAGAGATTTTGACTGCGATAGAGTAAGATATAAACAGAATATTGAAGACAGTGAAAAGCCCGGGAGTATTTGCTCCCGGGTGTTTTAATAAGCTGTTATTTAAGGGGGGAACAGTCCGCATACAGCATTGAAGTATTTTTCAATCTGTTAAGCATTTAAAATCAGCAGTAAATCTCTGGAGGAATCTGTGCAAAGGGAATCACATCGGGCTGTCTGTCAGGGTGATCGGCGATGATCTTCTCCATCCAGACCATATTGTACCAACGCCCGAACTTGTAAGCGCATTTGTGAAATTCTCCTACCATGGAATACCCCAGATGCTGATGAAACTGAATGCTGTTATGGTTCAGATATTCGTCATCCACTACAGGACTGGCGATGCAGGCATTCAGGTTGGTCATATTCTGGGCGGCAAGCGCTTTTTCCAGAGAAGCGTAAAGCGCCTTGCCGATTCCAGATTTTCTTTCGGATTCTCTTACATAGATGGAAGTTTCCACAGACCAGGCATAGGCTGCCCGGGCGTGGAGCGGTCCTGCGTAGGCGTAGCCTGCAATTTCAGTACATGCACTGCAGTTCCCTTCATCCTTGATGTCTGGTGCGGAGCTGTTTATTTCCCGTTCGGCTACAAGATAAGGATAATGCTGTAGTGTGTGTGCAATCCGCTTCCGGAATTCTTCTGCAGAGGGAACTTCATACTCGAAGGTAATTGCAGTGTGCTTTACATAAGGTGCATAAATGGAAAGGAGCGCCTCTGCATCTTCTGGGGATGCCGGGCGGATGATAACTGGTAATGACATGGCAAGATTCCTCCTTTGTAGTTGCAAACGAAAATTTTAGCTGTTAACAGATTTTCAGCATGTTTTCCAGAGCAAACAGCTTATCAGCAGCAAGTAAATCTTCAAACGCATTCAGGTTCAGATCCGAATGCTCCAGCTCTCTGGAGAAACGGTAACAAATATCTATCTGGTCTTCCAGACAGAACACCCGTCCGTTTTTCAGGTAAGCGCCCATATCCAGCTCATGAATCAGCAGGGTACAGACCACAGCCATTTTTACCTTTGCGAAAATTTCGCCGTCGTAAACAGCACCGCAGAAATATGTGTAAATCCAATACACAAGCAGCTGCTCTTCCTGAATATTCCAGTCAGGGTAAGCCTTTTCGAAATCAGCCCGGTTCTGAGAGTAAACAGAAGCGGGGGAGACACCGGAAGACTCTGCACTGCTATAAAGCGCCTGTAAATTTTTTTTCAGAAATTCCTGCCAGTCCGGTCTGAGAACCTCCATTTTGGGAACAACCGCCTTCCACATGGTCTTCAGAAGTTCATCTGGCGCAGCCTTTTTATTCATATGCTTCTGCACCTTGGAAGTAAAGGCTTCGCCATATGCAGAGGCTTTATGGCGCTCCCGGATCTCTTCCCATTTGAAAAGCTGGTTCCGGTCTGCACAGCGCTGGAAATCACTGGCTGCAGCCAGTATTTTCCACATACGAAGCCGCATGGGAATCTGCCGGTTCTGCAGCACCTCAAGAAAGTATTCCCTGGTATCTTCAAGGGCAGTGAAAAGCATATAGTCAAAATCATCATAAGTTTCTTCCGGGGAGGGAACCTCCGCTGTCTGGAAGGTTACCTTTTCCCTTCTGCCAAGCAGAATCTTGGCTGCCTCCGGACAGGAAAGAGACAGGGAATATTCCCGCAGACCTTCAAATTCTTCGATGTGCCGCGGATATTTCCGACAGGTGTCGCAAAGCATTCGTTTTCCAACCTCGCTGTAGATGTCGCAAAGGCTGTCCTCATTTAAAAATGCACACCGCTTCTCATACTGACGGAAAACCTTCTCCTTCCAGTCAATATCATTATGAAGGCGATTCCGGAAAGTACCCTTCACACGCTTATATTTTTTCAGGCTTTTGTCGTCAATGACGATCTGCCAGCCGGCACAGCAGGTGTCGGGACAGGCACCTGCAATACAGGAAAACTCTTTATAATAATCAGGTCTTGTAATCTCCATAAAAAACCTCCTGGTAACAGTGATCAGTATATTTCAAATACAACTATTGTAACGGTATTTCAAAGCTGTGTAAATCCTCTGGACAAAAAAAGTTATAGATGGTTGACATTCATGCGGTGGACTGTTAAACTCATATAGGTAAAGTTAGGATCGGAAAGAACTTAGGCAGCTATTGACCAGTCCGCGAACGATAGCTTTCTGATACCTGCACTGCGATAATTAAATCTTGACAGTTCTGTTGAAATTTCCAAAACAAATTTTAAGAATTTCAGACCGAAGAAAAATTCACATGAAACGACAGAAATATCAGGACATGATAGCACCCATATTATAAAAGCTGTCAGCTTAACAGTAAAACGGAAACTGGCGTGGGGGGGTACCTGCACCAGCGAGGGAAATTATAAAATGAGTGAAGTTATAACTAAACAAAAGATTCTTATAGCGGATGATTCAGAAATGAACCGCGAACTTTTAGCTGCAATTCTGGAAGAGGAATATGATATCATACAGGTGAACGACGGTGTGCAGGCAGTTGACTGCCTTCAGAGGCAGGCCGAGGAGATTTCCCTGCTTCTTCTGGATATTGTTATGCCCCACATGGATGGTTTCGAGGTTCTTTCTTATATGAATAAAGAACACTGGATTGATGCTATTCCGGTTGTGATTATTTCGTCAGAAAATTCACCTATTTACATAAAACGTGGGTATGATCTGGGCGCCACTGATTTTATCGGAAAGCCCTTTGATGCAAATATGGTATTACGCCGTTCGGCCAATGCCATACTTCTTGGAGCCAAGCAGCGCCGAATGACCAGTATTGTTTCCAATCAGATTTACGAGAGAGAAAAAAGCAGCAAGCTGATGATCAATATCCTCTCTCATATAGTGGAGTTCCGCAATGGGGAGAGCGGACTTCATGTGCTGCACATTCAGACAATCACAGAAATGCTCCTTCGCCAGCTGGTTCAGAAGGAAAATAACAGATATGCCCTGAGCAAGGAGCAGATCCGGATGATTACCACAGCCTCTGCGCTTCATGACATTGGCAAGATCAGTATTCCAGATGAAATCCTGAATAAGCCAGGCAGACTTACAGCCGAAGAATTTGCAGTAATAAAGGGACATTCCATGGCAGGAGCCAATATGCTGTCAGAACTGCCGCTTGACCAGAAGGAGGAGCCTCTTGTCAAGACTGCATACGAGATCTGCCGCTGGCATCATGAACGCTACGATGGAGGCGGATATCCGGATGGATTAAAAGGGGAAGAAATCCCTGTTTCAGCACAGGTTGTGGCGTTAGCTGACGTATATGACGCATTGACCAGTGAGAGATGCTATAAAGATGCTTATTCCCATGAGAAGGCCATCGAGATGATACTGGCAGGACAGTGCGGTGCATTTAATCCGTTGATGCTGGAGTGCCTTCTGGATATTTCTTCTTCCCTGAAGAAAAAAATGGGCTATAAATCCAAGGAAAGGTATGAACAGACAGACCTTTCTGATATTGCTAGCAGATTTCACGATTTTGAGATGGATTCCTCAGAGAAAATTGTGCAGCAGCTGGAATTTGAGAGAATGCGCTATAATTTCCTGGCGGAGGGCAGCAGAAATATTGTTTTTACTTATACCATTTCACCGCCGCTACTCACCTTTAACCAGGCTGGCTGTAAACGAAGCGGGATTACAGAACCTTCATTTTCTCCATTGCAGAGCGGTGTGCTGAAAGATCTTGTGGAGGAGCAATCCCTGAAACGGCTTATCCGGAAGATTACCCAGGCCACCCGGGAAACACCGGACGTGGTAAGCAATCTTTTGCTCACAGATGGAAAAAATCCCTGCCACTACCGGTGCCAATGCAGGGTAATCTGGACGGATGGTGCTGAAAAAGGCTATACAGGCATTGTTGGAAAGCTGACAGATATTACGGATGACTATATGGTTATGGAAAACGTCCGGGAGGAAGGTTTGAAAGTCCTGGAAAAAGACCGCAGCGCAGAATTTTCCAGTTTTTATGACCGATTTAAGAAATGCGGCTTCTCCACAGATGGAACGGAAGCGTGGCTTCTGCTTCAGTACCTGCAGATCTCCTATGATCTGGTCCGATATGTAGATCCTATAACGAATAAGGTTATCCATATAGAAAAAGACGGAAAAATGTGGGAGAGTGAAACTGCCTGCTCAGACATATGGAATTGTCTGGAAAAATGCAGCAACTGTATTTCCAGACTCAGCATGCAGACCAGGAAGCGCATGACAAAGCTTGAGGTTGCAGGGGATGATCCATATCAGGTGGTATCCATGTATGTAGAGATTGACGGGAAACCCTGCTGTCTGGAGATGGCTTCCAGGTTAGATGGTGATTTTATGCCAGATGGGTATTCCAGGGATGAGATCTTGTCATCTGTAAGGATTCATAAGGAGAAGGTTTATATAGACCCGGTAACCGGAGTTTATAATAAACGCTATTATGTGGAGAAGCTGAGCAAGATGGACAATGCAGCAGCTCTTATGTTTGCAGATATTAAGAACTTTAAAAGAATTAACGAGAATTTCGGACATCAGGCTGGAGATGATGTGCTTCGTCAGGTGGCTGGTGTGCTTCGGGATGTTGCGGCTGGCAAAGGCGATGTGCTCAGATATTCCGGAGATGATTTTGTGACAGTATTTTTTAAGGTTACGGAAGAGGAGCTTTCCGAAATCCAGAAGGAAATGTGCAGAAGGGTAGAGGCTCTGAGATTTCCGGAGCTGCCTGGAGTGCAGCTGAAGCTTGTTACTGCCGGTACCAGTATACCAGGCAGGGTAGAGGAAATGCTGGAGCAGGTAAGAATATAAAAAGAAAGTCCCGGCGGACAAAACCGCTCGGGACTTTTGTTTTTCCTAAGTGTGTTTGATTTTCCAAACAGGCTCTGGAATGCAATATTTACAGAATATCTCTTCTCTTAATGTAGCCAGGAAGTGCCGGATCTGAGACAACCTCCTTCACATGAAGGATTTTGACCATCTTGTCTACTACCTGGTTCTCTACATGTACGCCCTCACCAATTTCAGCACCGGAAAGAACCACACTGTTTTTGATCACGGCCTCCTTGTGAATGATGCAGCCACGACCGAGAATGGAATTCTCAATGGTTCCCTCCACCTGACAGCCGTTGGAAACGACAGAGTTGCGGATCTGGGCGGTCTCATAATAGTGAGTTGGACAGGAATCATTGGTACGGGTATAAATTGGCCATTCCGGATCGAAAAGTGTCTGCGCAGCCTTGATATCGATCAGATCCATATTGGCGTCGTAATAGCTCTGGAAATCTGTGATGGAAGCGAAGAAGCCGCGGTGGGAAACTCCTCTTACATCCAGCTCATTATGCAGCTCATTGATAATGTCTGCAAGAGTAAAGGCTGAAGAAATTGCCTTTGCCTTGCGGATCAGCTCGATAAACAGATCCTTCTTCATAATGTAAGTGTCCATGAAAATATTGCGGTTCTTGGCATTTCCGTGGTTTGGCTCAATGGAGAGCACACCCTTCTGCTTGTTCAGATTCAGGATATTACAGTTCAGATAAGCATCCTTCGCATTGTCTACTGCGTGATAAAGCAGGGTAATGTCAGCCTCAGACTGAATATGCTGATCGATCAGCTTGGAAAAATCAGCGGTATAAACCATGTAATCTGGTGTGATTACTACATACGGATGATGCATTTCTTCGATACATTCCATATTTTCGTAATAGGAAGCAATATCGGTGTTGTAGATATTGTTTCTCTGGTCGCTGTCAGTGAAAAGAACCTGCAGCCGTCCGCTCTTGGAGTTAATGTTATAATGACGTCCGGTGCCGATATGGGAAACCAGAGTTCTTGGTTTCTCTTTCACGTAGACCTGAATGCGGTCAATGCCGCTGTTGCTCAGGTTGGAAATCGGGAAGTCGACCATACGGTATCTGCCCAGGAATGAGAAAGCTCCGATTGGACGGTAGTCCTCAAGTCCCTCTACACGGATGTTTCTGGATGATGAGTTTACAATTCCAAATGCCTTATACATATTATTCGGCCCCCTTTACTCGTTTCGCGATCAGCTCGATGTGCTCACTGTCAGCACTTCCTACAAGAGCACCCTTGCCGATGTTTACGCCATTGGCAACAAGGGCACGTATTACGACAGCACCATCCTCCACAATAGCACCTGGCATAAGTACACTGTCAATTACCTTTGCACCTGGTCTTACCTTAGCTCCGGTAAAGACTACGGAATTGGTAACCTCGCCTTCAATTACACAGCCCTGGGTTATGTAAGCATTCTGGATCCTGGCCTCTGTGCCAATATACTGCGGAAGTGCGGTTACATCTTCGGTGTAAATTTTCCAGGTAAGGTCGCTTAAATCCAGCTCGTTATCCGGGCTGAGAAGATCCATATTTGCCTCCCAGAGAGAATCTATGGTTCCAACATCCTTCCAGTAGCCCTTGAAGCGGTAAGCGAAAAGACGCTTCTCATCGCCAAGAAGAGTAGGGATGATATCCTTTCCAAAGTCATGGTTGGAATCCGGGTTCTTCATATCTGCAAGAAGCAGCTTGCGAAGAAGCTTCCAGTTAAAAATATAGATACCCATAGAGGCAAGATTACTCTCAGGTACCGGAGGCTTTTCAACAAACTCGGTGATACGGTCTGTCTCGCCATCTGTGTTCATAATACCGAAACGGCTGGCTTCCTTAAGAGGAACCTCGATAACGGCGATGGTAGCATCTGCCTGTCTCTCTTTATGGAAGGCAAGCATCTTGTCATAATTCATTTTATAAATGTGGTCACCGGAAAGTACCAGAAGGTATTCCGGATCATACTGATCTATAAAATCAATGTTCTGGGAAATCGCGTCGGCTGTTCCGCGATATACGTCGAGTCCGGTGTCTGCTTTCTCACGAGGCGGAAGTACATATACACCGCTGTCCTTGGAATCCAGTCCCCAGCGTCCGCCAGCTGCAACATAACTGTTCAGCTCAACTGACTCATATTGTGTCAGTACGCCTACTACGTCGATGCCACTGTTGGCACAGTTACTGAGGGGGAAATCAATGATACGGTATTTACCGCCGTAGGAAACTGCCGGTTTAGCCACTTTGTTGGTAAGATCGTGAAGACGGCTGCCACGACCGCCTGCCAGAATCATTGCTAACATACTGTTCTGTTTCATGGTGAACCCTCACTTTCATTTCTTTAAGGCTGCTGTTCGCGGAAATGTATCTGCAAACAGGAATGCTTTAAGCTATATTATACAATATTTTCGATAAAAATACAATTTTTTTGTGCAAAAATATTGTAAAATCCAGATGAAATTTAGCCAAATATTTACTGGTAATTCTGTAGACTTTTCACAGCTTCAATGTCTTCCTGCTGTACTTTCAGGTTGGAAGTGAAAGTTCTGCCATCTGGTATGGTGATCTGAACTTCGATCACGGTTCCTTCGGAAATGCCGGCCTGCTGCACGGCTGAAATAAATTGTGGGAATTTCGGGTGACGCCTTGTAAAAGCGCTCCACAGGTTCTTAAGTTCAAGTAATTTCATGGGGTTAATTGCCATTTTTTTATCCTTCCTATCAGGCGCCAGAGTGTGTTTGGAAAATCATTCCTGCAAGCTGCCTCTATAACCGATAAAGTCCAATTCTTTACTGCTTTAATTTGCAGATGTGCGCTTGATGTCTAAAGTATACCAGAAAAAAATCTGCACTGCAATGAAGGGCTCAAATATTCACATATTTAGCGAAAGTTCACAAAAGCGACTTTACATGCTATAGGAAACATTGTTATAATAGACGAAAGCCAAAAGCTGATTTTGGATAAAAAAGAACGTGAAAAACAGATGAAGTGCGATATGAAGGAGAAAGAAAAAATATCAAATTTTTGCAGCGAGAGGTGTGAAGATGGAAGAAAAAAAGAGGTATAATCTTGGAGTTCTCATCGGAGGAGTGCATACCTATTTTCCAAAAGAGCATATCAAGGGGATTTCTGAGGCGGCGTCAGAGCTGGATGTAAATGTCTGTTTTTTCCTGGGAACCCGGACGAAGGACTTTTTTGAAGATGTCCTGGGCAGCAAACAGAAAAATTCCTATGACTATCAATTTAATACCATACATGACTACAGCCTGATCGGCGGACTGGATGGTCTGATCATTAATTATGGAACACTGGGAATCCAGCTGCGGGAGGTTGATCCCAACGAATTTGCCCGGAAATATAATGGGATCACCACGGTTTTTCTTACAGAAGTCGTGGATGTGCCCAATTGTCACTCCCTGATCTGTGACAACAAAGGTGGTATTGCGATGGTCATTTCTCATCTGGTGGAAGAGCATCATCTGTCCAGAATCCTGTTCATGGCAGGACCGGAGCATAACACAGATGCCATTGAGCGTAAGGAAGCTTATTTGGAAACCATGAAGAAATACGGGCTTCCTGTAACCCAGGGAATGATTGCCCAGGGGGACTATTCCGAGTTTGTGGACAAACAGGTGGAACGCCTTCTGGATAGCAACCCGGATGCTCAGGCCATTGTATTTGCCAATGATGAGATGGCTTTTGCCGGCTATCGTGTCTGCGAGAAGCGTGGGCTTGTGGTTGGCAAGGATATTATGATTACCGGATTTGATGACTGCGAGCGTGCATCCGGGATGGAACCGCCCCTTACTACAGTCCAGCAGGACGGAGAACTTATGGGTAAAATGGCAGTCTACGATCTGGTGAACCGCCTGGATGGAAAAGATCCCGGAAAAGAAGCGGTATCCAGACGCGTGCCGGTTTCTTTTGTAAAAAGAGAGTCCTGCGGCTGTGTGTCAGAGGATGTTTCGAAGAAAGAGACACCCGTGGGGCTTGGTGCCCAGGTGCACAGGCTGAATAAGACCATTGCCGGAATGAAGCTGGAGCTGATCAGTTTTCAGAGGAAATCCTGGTTTATTCCGGTTCTTGCCCGGGATTTAAACGACTGCATGGATGACGAGCAGGCTTTTCTGAAGGAAATTATGGAGAAAATGCGGGAGCTTCATACAAGATGTACTCATCTTTTTCTTCTGGATGAACCGATTGTTTACGATGGCAAACGGAAGTGGACCTGCCCTTATAACCTTCATCTTGCTGCCAGCTATGAGAATGGCAGGATCATTACCAAGGCGGCTTATGAAAGACCTCTGGTTATGAAGGAAAACGGAATCTGTGATCTGATGGAGGACGAAGAGCGCCACCAGTTTATGGTTTTTCTTCTTTTTTCCGGGGAGAAGCAGTATGGACTTCTGGCCTGTGACATTGACCAGGAGGATTTCCCGTTCTTCTATGTGATCAGCCTGCAGATTGGTCTGTCCCTGCATTATCTGGAGATAAGCAAGGCTGAGGCAGTCAGACGGCTGGAGATGTCCAGAGATATGGAAGAGATTAAGGAGAAAAACCGCGTTCTTGGTATTATTTCCGAGTATGATGAGCTGACCGGACTTCTGAATCTGCGCGGGTTTATGGAGCACACCAAGCGGGTTTGCCAGGCTGGGAATGGCCAGAGGGCATATATGATCTATGGTGATCTGGATCACTTAAAAGAGATTAACGACACCTGGGGGCATCCGGCAGGGAATTTTGCCCTTAGGAGTGTTGCCGAAATATTAAAGGGATGTCTGCGCAGCAATGATATTCTGGGCCGTGTGGGCGGTGATGAATATATTATCATGCTGGAATGCGAGGAAGCCGACTTCGGAGAGAAGTTCCGGGAGCGTGTGAAGATGGCATGTAAGCTGTTTAATGAAAAATCCGGCAAGCCTTTCTTGGTGGAAATTTCCCTTGGAATTGCCGAGTTTCGCCCCAATATTTCAACAGATATCCAGCAGGTGATTTCCCTTGCAGACCAGCAGCTTTATGAGGCAAAGAAGCACAGGAAGAAGTCGGTGAGCAGGGCGAATAATGAAGGTGCGTGAGAATTGGGAGCTTGTGATACCACCCTTTAGAGCGGTATCACAAGCCCCTTTGTTAAATCAAAGAGAAACCACCAGCTGAACTGGTGGCTTCTAAATTAGAGCGAAAATTCAATGTTTAAAATGAGAGAGCAGTTTTTTTAATACACCTGACCGTTTAGAGGTACTGTCTGTGGCGTGGGCTTCCTGGATGTGGTGGCGGAAGTCGGCTAGGGTGGCACACTGGGGCATGATTAGTCTGGCTTGTTTTTTGAATTGGGTAATATTGTTATAATTTTTTGTAAGGGTCTCAAATTCCGGAAGAAAAGTGAGATAATCGTAGTACCACTTGAAAGAAGGCGGGAATGCTTCAAGAGGCGAAATGTCAAGCTTCTGCGCAAACGCCTGGGTCTGCGCAGTAATCTCTTCTGAAATCTCCGGGATTTTTTTGTATTTGCGATACCAGATAAAAATGTCAATCAGCTCACGCTCCATTACGATGGCCAGCTCGCGGCCCTGAATATTGTATTTGGTACATTGGTTCATGATCAATTGCCAGGAATCAAATTCACAATGGAAGTTTCTGGCACGGTTTCCGACAAGGGATGCGCTGTTATTCACACGGTAACGGACAATCTGCTCGTGGGTGAGCCAGATCCTGTCGGCAGTGAATACGGCTTCACTGTAGAAGGAACGGTCGTTGACACAGACCAGGTTGTTGAAGCGAAGTCCCTTTTCCAAAATGAATTTTCGTTTGTAAATGGCATTCCATGGAACTACACTGATGTGGCTGAAAATTTCGGGAGCCTGGTGGAAATTCAGAACCTTATCGAAGCACTCAGCGGGCACATCAGACAGTGCAAAAAGCGGGGTATCGGAAAGCTCGCCGGTCTCATTGTCAAAGCAGACGGCGCAGCCCTTTACCATGTCGGCATCAGCCTGTTCAGCGATGGACAGATATTTCTGGTAGGCGCCTTTTTCTACAAGGTCATCTGCATCAAGAAAGTGAAGGTAATCACCATGGGCTTCTTCGATTCCTTTATTTCGGCAGGCTCCTGCAAACCGGGTCTTTTCGTTGAGGAAAAGGCGGATGCGGGAGTCTTTTTGCTGGTAATCTTTTATGAGGGCAACAGAAGCGTCGGTGGATGCGTCATCCACACAGATCACCTCCAGCTCCTCTGGATTTTCCAGATCCTGCTGCAATACACTGTCCAAAGTAGCTGTGATGTATTTCTCAGCATTGTGAACCGGGATGATAGTGGTTAATTTCATAGGTAAATCCTTTCGTAAGGAATGGGTTATAAAAAAGCATTCCCACAAATTGTGACGTACATCTTGCAGAAAGCCTTTTTCAAACACGCTCTAGAGCATTCCCTTATCTTTATTTTTGCCAGAGCTTTGCGTCAGCTTCAATCCGGTAAGCTCGGCAGGTAATTCCAGACTTCCTGTATCCTTTAACATTCTGCAAAGAAATGCAATCTGGTGTCTGTAAGGTCTTGAGGTACTGTAGCGCTCTGGGTTAAAGGTGTCAAAAGTATAGGACGCTTTTGGCGCAGCTGCCAGAAGCGTAGCAACCGTTTTTATACTATCTGTAGAAGTGATCACGACTTCGTCGAATCGTGTCTCTCCCATACATTTCTTATATTCTTCTTTCCCCAAGGCCAAAATATGGGACAATGGATAGAATGAGAAAAGTCCCATCCGGCTGGTGAGCACACTTGCCAGCTTCCAGCGGTTACCTTTCTCGGGATCCGGCTTCAATGGCAGGCTGGAACAGTCTGGTGATAACTGTGCCAGATATTTGGCAGAGTCTGTATTGCGGAAATCATTGTATGCAAGCCAGAATTCTTTTTCCGGTGCCTGTGCTGCCAGGGCATTAAAATCCCGAACCAGATTCTGGGAAAGCTTCCGCCCTGTAAAGAACAGGACGCGTGTGCGCGGTGCCGGTACATCATCGGAAGAAGCTGGAGCATAATAGGGCAGCGGTCGTCCGTTTAAGAGAGAATCTGCAATATCTGTGAGAAGATATTGTGGGGATTCCTCGAAAGTAGTGGCTTCTCCGGAGGAATTCTTTGTGGCCTGTAAATTATGATTATTTTCCATTTGCAGAGAGCTTTTTTTCGAAGAATTCCAATTGTGCTCCTGGGAATCGAACACACGGTCTGTATCAGAAGTAAACTGGTCAAAAAGTGCTGAATGTAAAGCTTCATTTGTGGCCATCTTCTCAGACATCAGTTCTAACTGTCCGATATATCGTACTAACTCCGGTACATTATCAAATGCAGGATATTCCGGGTGAAATATATCGCAAAGTGTGGAGTGCAGATTGCAGGAATGATTTTTCAAACAGGCTCCAGAGCTCTCGGGCAGACAGGAAGTGGTTTCCTGCAGGACAGGAGCAGCTGGTACAGTCTGATGGTCACTGGTTGCATTTTCGTGTCGAAGAAATGTACCGCACAGAAATCGCAGAATCTGTGTGCCTGTGGTGAATCTGGCAGAAAGTGCATTGTGATAATCCGATATAAAAATATCACACGCCGCAGCGAAATCCGGTACATCGAAATCTTTTGGCATTTCTTTTATATGTCTAAATTCAGAAAAATCAATTTCCCTCTCATGATCCAGATGCAGATACAAAACCTGATGATCGGAAAGTTCACAGTCAAATATGTAGAGGGCTGCCATGAAATTCCGGAATGTCTGCTCGGTGTCCGCAATATAGGACCCTGGAAGCAGCGGCGCATACAAAATAGTCTGCATGGAATCCATCTGCAAGCTGCGGCGGAGCTTTTCCCTGTGTGATTCATTGGGAATCACCGGAATGTGGGTGGAAGAACCGATAATGTAGGGCGTTTTGCAGATATTAGCTGTCATACATTCCTGCAGGTAAATATCCCGGTTCTGTACATTGTTAAAATACAGGCAGTCTGCCATAAATATAGTATGCTGCCAAAGCCCTGTATCAGCGGTGGAATCCGGTGTGTTCAGAACGGTTTCCGGATACAGATTGTGTCCGCAGTAAAGCAACACAAACTGCCCCTCTTCCTTCCGGAAATAGTAGGGCAAAGGTCCGTCTGTGATCACGTAGCCGGAGAGTGCAAGTGCCTTGCCGTATTCTTCGCTGTCCGGGCACACCAGAGTAATATTCTCAGACAGAGCTGTGCTGTCGGAAAGATAGCGGTTCAGAAGAGCCTGGAACAAGGCATGCTTCTCCTGAGTCAGGGAGACAATGATCTGGTGTTCTCCAAAATTCCTCAGAAGATGCACAAGCAATTTCAATATCCAGGTAGGAATTTCTTTTCCACGGCTGGCTTCCAGAAGAATCTGCTCCGGATCAGGAGCAAGGCTTCCGGTATAGGCAAAGCCATAAAACTGAGAGGAAGTTTTTTCCCGGTGGATCATCTCAGCAGGCTGATAGCTGGGAGATGTTTTGTGAGAAAGCTTGTAATCCTTTATCCAGGCTTTCTGCTGCTGTACGGTCATTCCGTTGCAGGCCTCTATGAAAGAAATCATTTCCTGTCTGGAACCATAAAGACAGAGCAACCGCCCAATATGTGGCGGAAGTGAATATCGGACATAATGATTGTTCTCCCAGTCCGGAATATTGGACTCCATATAATCGAAAAGCTCATTGATCAATTGCAGCTTCAGTTCTTTCTGGTCAGTCTCATAGTTGGTGAGAAGCTTCCAGAAACGGTAGAAAAAATGACGCACAGCAATGAAATCCAGCTCTGTCTGATATTGTTCAAACAGCCCCAGCTTCTCCATTTCTTCCTTCATAAAAATAATGGCATTCCGGATGTGAAGGGTGGAAGGCGTGAGACGGCTGAGGAATCCTACATTTTTTCTGTAATTATAGAAGCACTGATCCACGTATCCGATGGAACGGGCTTTCACAGCCAGAAGATAGGCCACCGGAAGATCTTCAAACCGGATTCCTTCCGGGAAACAAAGTCCGTTAAACAGGCCTCTGTGAATGAACTTGATCCATGGGTATGGAGAAATCGCAGGTAATTCATAGGGCTTGTCTGCAACGCGGAAATTCTGATTATGACAGGATGCAATGTATTCCTTACGGACTCCGGTCTCAGAATCTACATTATAGTAACGGAAAAGAACCAGGTCGTTTCCGTCAGCGGTAGCTTTTTCATAAAGAAGTCTGCAGGCGTCAGGCTCTACGAAGTCATCGCTGTCTACAAACCAGACATATTCTCCATGGGAATGGGCAAAACCGTAATTTCGTGCCCTGCTGACGCCGTGGTTCTCTGTGGAAAATATAAAAAGCTTCTCCGGATTTAACGACTGATAAGCCTGCAGAATCTGCAGGCTTCCATCTGTACTGCCATCATTGACAGCTACGATCTCTATTTCCTCAAGTGTCTGTGCCAATAAGCTGTCCAGGCACGCGCTCAGGTATTTTTCCACGTTATACACCGGTAAAATGATGCTGACTTTAAAAGACTTCATCAAAAACTCTCTACCCCATTCCTAATTCCGATATTTCAAGTCAAAATTACAGTTATTTCGTCAATCTTTTACCTATAATAGTACCAGTTCGACAGGGGGATTTCAAGGGGAAAAGGAAGGGAGTGAACAGTAATTTATTTTCTGTTTATTTCGTTCTCACCAAATGAACACATTTATATAGTACCATGGGAAACGAGAAGGAGGGTTTTTACTTATGACTGACAAGGAGTATTATGAGCTTATTCAGCCGTATGAGGATGCGATGAAGCTATTGCTGACACGTCTGGAAGTGCTGAACCACTCTATTTATAAAACAAAGACGGGGAAACCCGTTCATAACGTACAGTACCGGATCAAAAAGAAGGACAGCATTGAGGAAAAACTGGTGCGTCATGGCTTCGAGCCAACCTTGGAAAATGCCAAGGATCAGTTGCAGGATATTGCGGGGGTGCGTATTATCTGCTATTTTGTTGGTGATGTAAATAATCTGATAAACATGTTAAAGAAGCAGCTAGACCTTATTTTCATCCGTGAGAGAAACTATATTGAGAGCCCCAAGCCCAACGGTTATCGCAGCCATCATGTCATTCTCGGCGTAAATGTCTGCTGTCTGGATGCAAACGAATACTATCCGGTAGAAATCCAGCTGCGCACCATCTCCATGGACTTCTGGGCCGCCATGGAACACCGCGTCTCCTACAAGAAACAATACGACAACAAAGAACAACGTGTAGCCGAACTCCTCCAATACTCCAATATTCTGGAAAAGATGGAAAAGGAGTTTGAGAAATATAATGATCATCCGGTTGAAATGTGAGTAGCAATCTGATAAAATAAAGAAAACATTTGTTCGAAGGAGGCTATAAACATGGTGTTTGTAAATGAAGCATGGAACGGAACTGGTGAAATTGTAGTTTACAGTAACTATCATAAATATTGGCTGGACAGAGAACGAAAGATAAAGAATCCATTGTTTGATGTGTTTAGCGGGAAAATATTGGATTTGAAGGATAAGAAACCATCGGCGATTAAATATTTTTACAATTTACTGGATTGTGAGATATGCCCCGGAGTAACTATTTGTGTGGTACCTTCCAGTAATGCGGAAAAAAGAGAATCCGGAATTGGAAAACTAGGAGAAATGCTTGCTGCCAATGGAAGGGATAATAAAGTATATTTTTTAAGAAGAAGCCATTCAATCAACAAGCTTGCAACAGGAGGAAGCAGGAATCTGTCAGTTCATATGCAGTCTATTGATACGGTAGAGGATATAGACATAAGCGGAGACATTGTATTATTGATGGATGACGTAACTACAACTGGAAACTCTCTGTATGTCTGCAAAGAAATTTTATTAAATCGTGGAGCCGCTAATGTAGAAATGTTTGCATTGGGTAAGGCAATATAAAATGGAAAAGCTTATGGAAGAAAAGAAAACAACACTATGGCAGGAAATAAAAATCTGTCGAGTTGATGAAACAAATTATCCACATGATTTGAAAAAAATAAAAGACCGGCCAGAGGTTTTGTACTATAGAGGAAATATTGATATTTTGAATGAGCATAAAAGTATTGCGGTTGTAGGATCACGTAAGATATCGGCTGTAGGTGCTAAGTTGGCTTATAATGCGGGCAGTATTATAGGCAAAAATGGTTTTAATCTTGTAAATGGTCTTGCACTTGGCTGTGATACAGAAGCTCTAAAGGGGGCTCTGGCAGCAGGGGGGAAATGCGCAGTGGTTCTTCCTTGCGGAATAAATGAAATATATCCGAAATCTAATCAATGGATTGCAGAAGAAGTTTTAAAGCAGGGCGGATGTCTTATTAGCGAATATCCCGAAGGAACAAGACCTGAGAAATATCGTTTCGTGCAGCGCGACCGACTTCAAAGTGGCATGTCTCAGGGGGTTCTGGTAGTAGAAGCTATGGAAAAAAGTGGTACTATGCATACTGCAGAGTATGCAAAAAAACAGAATCGCCGCCTGGCTTGTTATTATCACGGTTTGTTGAAATATTCTACAGGAAATAATGTTTTGGAGAATTTATATCAGGCAGCAGTGATTAAAACCAATGAGGATTTAGAGAACTATTTATGTGAAATTGCAGATATAGAAGAATATACGCAATTGAGTTTTGATTTTGTATAACTATTTCCCCACGAGAAACAGAAAAGCAGCATTGTTTCTCGTGGGGATTTTTATGTTCTGTTTTAGTACAAATTTTATTGAAAAATATTCTACATCATTTCTACTTTTTTATCTTATTTTTCGTACGGAATAAATGGCAAAAATGCCGTAGTTCGCATACTCTTTTCATATTCTAACAGTTGCGAAAGACCCTGACTTTTGCAGCTAAATGGATATAAAACACCCGTCAAACCCAGTAAATACAGGGCTTGGCGGGCTTTCTGCTTTGTCAGATTTTCATGGTGTTTTTTCTATTTTTGGGTCTTTGCTAAAACTTTTTTTATTTCCCCTAGCGTACGGATACGTTTTCCAAAATCAATATCTGTAACTCTTTCGATATCTTTTAAAACTTCATCGTAATAATCAAACAGATAATAGTTTTGCTGGATTAGGCTGCATTTGGCTTTTGACAGAGATTCCAAAATAGTTCCGATGCTGTATTTTCGCTCCAGTTTATTTTCCAGTATTCTAGCGATTGTCAAAGCTACAAAACAGGTAAGGAAATGTGCTTCGATATGTTCTTTTGTCCAGACATACACGGGTCTGGCTTCCAGTTCACTTTTGGTTACTTTAAAAGATTCCTCAATTCTCCATAAACCTCGGTACATATCGATAATCTCGTCGTCAGATGTCTCCATTTCGCTGGTTAAGAGCATGTAGTAACCATCCAGTGATTCTTCCTCCCGGATTTTGTCCTCATCAATGTCCAGCCCAGAAGAGGCGGTAAGGATTTCTCCGGTTTCTTTGTCATAGTCTATTTTTTGACATATTTTGCAGCACCATAAGACGTGGCTCTTATATAATTCCCTGGATTTTTTGCCAGGTCTCTTGCTTTTGTCAGTGCAGCTTCACGCTCTGCTTTTGCTCGTTTGGCATATTTTTCACTCCAGAAGACAACCTGTTTCTCATTTACCTGCTTTTTTATTTTTTTGCCCGAAACAGAGGATACTTGGATTGTTCTTGGAGACTTGCGGGATTTCCGCTTGTATTCTGTACCAAGTCATTCATAACCTTCCTGTTCCAGAATATAGTCCTTGATGCTTTTTTCTGCGCCCCGGATGGACATACTGAAAACATATCCGTCATGAGTGGGCGTGTTGATCGTGTACCAGATGTTATCACCTGTTGTCATTCCTTTGTCAGCAACGGAAATGACTCTGCCAAGATCAAACTGCTTTTTGATGCGTCCAAAGTTAGGTCTGTAGGTCAGACAGTCATTGGTATTTCCGGGAAAAAGCTCATAAGTAATAGGAATTCCCTGATTATCCATGAAAAGTCCCATCTGCACA
This sequence comes from Ruminococcus sp. Marseille-P328, assembly GCF_964249465.1. NCBI lineage: Bacteria > Bacillati > Bacillota > Clostridia > Eubacteriales > Oscillospiraceae > Ruminococcus > Ruminococcus sp. Marseille-P328. Next base: position 204,891 of record NZ_CAXUBQ010000002.1, read on the forward strand.
ATTGGATTTGGACGATGTTCTTTTGAAACTCCTTTACGGAGAAAATCGGTTTGCTCATCTGTCTCAAAATAGTAGTTTGTAACATCATAATAGATGAGGCTGGTATCCCTGCCATAATTCTCTTTGATATGGTCATTTAGCCAGATCTGCAAGTTTTCTTTATATTTGTCAAGGAAAGACAGACAGCGGTAAACATCGTCTAAAGAGTAGTCTGTTTTCTCAAAGAAATGTTCCCGATCATCATAGGAAGATTTCTTTGAAGCAGGGAAAAGAAGTCTGGAATAGACCAGCATCTTCATGATGGTATTGGCATCATACTGTTCTTTTGAGCGGCGCTGCCGGTTCGTTAGGAAAGTATGGAGACCGAGCTCATGGTAGATCTGGCTCAGTGCAGCATAGCCAAAGTTTTTTCTCAGCTTGTCACCTAAACAAAGGCGATCAGAATCGTAAAAAGTAAAGTGGAGGGGAGCCTGTCTGGCTGCTTTTTCAGCTTTTAGCTGCTCGACTCTTTTTTGAAAGTGAGCAATAGGGTCATCATATTTTTTTTCTAATTCGTCTAGCCAGCCAATAGATTCTACTGTTTTCTGGCGGGAGCATTTCTTAGCTTTATCGTAATAGGTGTCAACAATGGAAAGGCGAATCCGGCCATTCAGGTTTGGTGTTTTTTTGAGGTACATAGCAAGCACTCCGTTTCGTATAATATTTATTGCACCACAAAACGATACAAAACGCTAGTAAAATATGACGAAATTTAAAAATAAAAAAAGCCTGAAAGCAAGGAAACAAAAGGTTTTCAAGCGATAAGTGAGCATATGTTACTGCAAAACTGTGGTGCATGGCGAATCTCGTTGGGCTGCGGTTTCGGTCGTTCGCATCCTTCAAAATGAAAAGTACAAGGGAGATCTGCTTATGCAGAAGTATTATATCCGGGATTTTCTTACGAAAGAGCTGGAAAAGAACGATGGAAAACTGACACAGTATTATGTGGAAAATGATCATGAAGCAATCATAGAGCGGGAAATATGGGACGCGGCACAGCTGGTATCCCAGAGAGAAAATCTTCTGTCAGGTTGGGAGAAAGATATTGCCCAGGGAAATGCCCTGGAGCGCTTACGCGCAGCACAGATGAAAGAGCTGACCGAAAAGTATCCTGACTGGTTCCAGGTGGCGAAGAATACGAGAATGGTGATTGGGGAAATTATAATTGGGGGTGATAAGGGGTGTGAGATTTTGTTTATGGATGGCGTAAGGCTGGTGACGGATTAGAGCGTGTTTGAAAAATCATTCCCGTTACCAGGGGAATAGGCTGTGAAGAAAGAAAGCAAAAGAATTTAGCAGACTTTCGAAAAATACTTGTAAATCAAGAACTTCAATGTTATTATGATAAAAAGCATATTTCTCATATAGTTCAAGGCATATCCGCCATCTGATTTATCTAATCACACATCAGAAATCCATGCTTTTTACCCATTAACGAAGAAGAGCAGGAGTTCTGAATGAAAGGTATGTATGCTTAGCTTGTCTTTTCTGACTCCTGCAAAGAAAAGGAGGACCAGCCTATGGTAAACAGAAACTACAAGGTCACGATATTCCGGATGCTATGAAGGCAGTAACAGGGAATTGATGGAACAGTGCCAGATACTAAGGGAATATGCAATATATGTAGCGCGGGTTCGTAAATATGCAAAATATATGCAACTGGAAACAGCTGTTCAAAAAGCTGTAGATGAATGTATTCAGGAGGAAATTCTGGAAGAATTTCTTCGGAAAAATAGAGCGGAGGTTATCGCAGTGAGTATATTTGAATATGACAAAGAAGAGGAAGAACGTAAATTGAGAAAAGCTGAGTTTGAGGCTGGGGAGCAAAGTGGAATACAAAAAGGAATACAAGAGGGAATACAGGAAGGAAAGGAATTGAAAACAAAAGAAATTGTCAATTCGTTACTTCAGGATGGAATGGGCATTGAAAAGATTGCGGCTTTACTGAAAATTAGCAAAGAACATGTTTTGGAATTAGCAGGAAGGAGCAAAAATTTATGAAAAAGAATCACCACCTTCATCGGCTGGTTCGTCTTTGCCTCATCATTTCCCTGCTTCTGCTGTGCAGTACAAGCCAGGTATTTGCCGCTGCAAAGGTAAATCTGAAAAACACCAAGATTAAACTATCAGCCACCAAACTCACCTACAATCAAAAAGTCCAGCGCCCGAAGGTAAGCGTCACCTATAAGGGCAAAGCCCTGAAAGAGAAGAAAAACTATGTTCTGAAGTATTCCAAGGGCTGCAAAAAGGTAGGCACCTATACGGTTCAGATTATTGGAAAAGGTGCTTATACCGGCAAAGTGAAAAAGCAGTTTACCATTTTGCCTCCAAAGACCCAGGTAATGGGTGGTTATGTTGGAAAAAAGACTGCCAGTGTGGTAATAAAAAGGCAAACCGCTCAGACCAGCGGTTACCAGCTGCGCTATGCCACAAATTCCAAATTAAAAAATGCGAAAACCATAACAGTCAAAGGAAACAAAAACAACACCGTTTCCCTCAATGGACTGAAAGCCGGAACTACATATTATATGCAAGCCCGTACCTACATGGCCATTAAAGGAAAGAAATATTATTCCAAATGGTCTTCCACAGAACATTGCAAAACAAGCGGAAAGTCAAAAGAAAATACTTCAAATACAACGCCTACCCCTAAGCCGGTTCCGAAATTAACGCTCGAAGAGGGAAAAGCAAATATAACCCTGGAAAGCGGAAGGTATTATGAGATTGAAATTTCAAATGGAATCAAAGACATTAATATTTCTGATCCGGCTGTTGTATATTCCACAGATGAAGCTGAAGGCGGAAACAGCCACTTATTTGCGACGCTTGAGCCTGGGAAATGCGTGATTACCATCACGGATATTTATGGACAAAAAATTACTTCCACGGTTTCAGTTACCCAGAAGCTATACAATCCGCATACTGAGACTTCTTATGTAGTGACATCTGAAACCGTTGACAGCACCCTTCCTGTTCCAGCCATCAAGTCAATAGATTATGGTGACGGATGGGTGGATTTGAACTGCCCGGGAACTTTTTCCCAGTCAGATCCTTATGTTGGTTACGAAGGTTATCTTTCTTACAATGATAAGTTTGCATACAGTGTTCAGGATATGCGAACAATCGGTGAAGATGACGGGATAGGAAGTGTGAGTTTCTATTATTTAGACTCAGGCCGCAGTTATTATGCAAAAGTACGTTCTTACACCATCCGCAATAATGTAAAAGTCGTTGGACCGTGGAGCGAAATTCGTAAAGTAGATTTGCCAATATATGATACGAAAGGCATAACACCTGCTAAATATACCTATGAAATTTATGGTTTGGACAAGCAGAAAGCAGATATTTACACACAGTGTATCAAACCTCTTTTTATAAAAACAGACAATCAGGATCTGAATTCTTTTAGACTGATCTGTGATGGAGAAAGCCCTTTGATAAATGTGTATTCAGGTGGAACAACGCACATATATGATGATATTCCTTATGAAAACGGCGATTCCGAGACCACTTCCCTGAAAAAAGTAAAAGGCGGTTATATCGGATATGTATATTTTGAAAAAGCAGGAACTTACGATATCGAATTCCGAGAATACTCCATGTCTGGTTACACGGTTGCAAAAACAGTGGCATTAAATGTTATGGATTATGACCAGGCTGAGAAAGCATGGATGACTGACATTATCAATAAAGTTACAACTTCCGATATGACTCCATTTGAAAAAATGGACGCTGTAAGTGATTATCTCACAGAGCCAGGTCGCTTCAAATATGTAACGGTACATGGAAATTATCTGGTATCTCTGGCTGCAGAACCTAATACTCCATTTTTTGTATCTTATCGTTGGGATTCCTGCACATCACCGGCAGCCCTTTGTGATTTTGCAAAGTTAATCGGTGGGTTTGATGATATTCACAATTGTTATGGTGATTATCAGAGAGGCACTGAGGAATGGTCTCGCTGGCATTATGTGGCTAAACTTACGATAGAAAGCGAAACACGAAATTACGCCGTATGCCCGATGAGCCCAACCGGTGAAGTCGGCGAAACACAGATGATCGACCTGACAGACTTTAGTAATATGAGGAAATTTGGGTGATTTCAATTTAAATAATTCTTTTTACCGGGCAGGCCAGAAGTCATTTCTGGTCTGCTTTTCTGCACAATTCTTATGAAAATCATATACATAATCCTCAATTTTTTTGATTGACATTGCCCTTCGTTAAGTCGTATACTTAATTTACTTTTACAAAAGAAAAATCTAAATCTGACCATTCGGTCAGGTAATTCCATTTCGTTATGAATATTTTGCGTGGGGATGAAATAGTTGTTGTAAAGTTGTACTTTTGTATACTAATACTTGAAAAATACAAAATATATGTATATACTAATGATAGTACAAAATGTTCGTTCTTGTATTGTACACATGACTTTATATAACTTTTTCATACCAAGAAAGGAGTGTGCATGCGGGAAAAGAACGCCACATCAATTGAGTACTTTAAGGATCCACGACGGATAGTGGATCTTCTGAATGGAATGGTTTTTCATGGCAGGCAGGTTATTACAGAAGATAATCTGTTGGAGAAAAATCCAGTGCTGCATAATGTCTATCGGGAAAAGAATAAAGTTGTCGCTATAGAAAATACACCAGATCTGTCTGTTGCAGTGACGTGGAAGAGTCTGAAATTTCAGTTTATGATTCAGATACAAACACTGGAGCATTATGCAATGCCGGTCAGACTTTTGCACGAGAAAGGAATTGACTATTATAATCAGTGGAAAAAACTGCAAAAGGATCATAAGAACTGTAATGATTTAAAAGATAATGCCGAGCGGCTTTCGGGAATGAAAAAGACCGATCATTTTTACCCTGTGCTTCAAATTGTAATCTATTTTGGACAAGAGCACTGGCGTGCAGCCTTCAAAATGGATGATCTGACCGGAGCAAATGATTTTCCAGAAGAACTGCAGAAATTATTTTTCGAGACACCAATGCTGCTTTTTGAAGTGTATTATTTCAAAAATATACACTGGTTCCAGACCGATTTACAACAGGTTTGTGGATTTTTGCAAAGAACGAATGACAAAACGGCTTTACGGGAGTATGTAAAGGCAAATGAAGAGGTTTTCTCCAAACTAGAAGAAGACACATTTGACCTACTTACTGTAATGTCGGGAATTAGGGCCATGAAACTTATAAAGAGAGATGTTGAAACGGTGGGAGGTGAATTTGATATGTGCAAGGCGTTTGATGATATGATGAGAGACAGCAAACAGGAAGGTATTCGTGAGGGCAGACGTGAGGGCGAACGTAAGACAGAAGAACGAATGAATTAATTCAAAAGTTAGTCTCTGCTGGGCGTATTAATGATTTATTGCAGGCAAGTAATAATAAAAAGTATCGAAAAAAACTGATGGCGGAGTTGGGAATTGCATAAGGGTAAAATTGGGTGGCAGCCTTTGATAGCAGCCACCCAATTTAATTCCAGAAGAATTACAATTCTTTGGGTAAATATAGTTCAACCTCAGTATTTTCATTTATTACATTGTACTTCACGAGCTTATATGTTACTCTATTCTAAGAATCGCAATTGTATTTGACTAATTCAGGCATATACAGTACTGTCGCCGATAGGAGACATGTTCGTTTATGGAGCAAAGGAACTATGAAGAAAAAAAGAAAAGGTTTTACACTGGCAGAGCTTCTCATTGTTGTTGCCATAATAGCAGTATTGGTGGCAATAGGTATTCCCATATTTACCAGCCTGCTTGAAAAAAGCCGAGAAGCAGCCGATGCTGCAAATATAAGGGCACAGTATGCACAGGTTATGGATGAAGCAATTACAGTCGATGGAAATGTGAATATTGATGGAAAAGATTTTGAAAAAATCAATCTTAGGCAAAAACAGCCAGACTGGCAAACGGAGACAATCCCCAATAGTCTGGGAAATTTTTCTGTTATTGAAGGAATTCCCGGGACACAGGCGTGGGTAGAATATCATGCTGATACAGAAACGGTTTACATTAAGTTTGAGGGGGAAAGCCAAAATGGTGATAGCGACTCAAATGGGGAAAATAATATCCTGATAGATAGCAGTTCCTGGGATAGCACATCCGGTTGGGAGGTAATAAATGCGAAGTTTGAGAATGGAAAGGCAATTCTAACGCCTTTTTCTCATAAGGATAGTGTGCTAAAACAGGGTGGCGATGGAACGATTATGTTACAGGCGAATAAAAAATACAAACTTGTTGTTAATATAGAAGAGTGTGGCGCGAATCTAAAGGTTAGATTGTCAAATAGAAATGGCAATAATACCTACCTTGAACAAAATGTTCAAAATTGGGGGAAATATGAATTTGATTATACGCATGAAAAAGGGCGCGATGATGATGTGCGAATTTCTTTTGAAGTCCCGAAAGGTCAAGAAAGAAAAGATTCGGTATGCATTACATCAGTCTCTTTTATGCAGGTAAATAATTGAAAACACAGTCTGTGCGGATATTGAATAATTGCGAACATAATCGAAAAGAGGAAGAAGAGCTCCGGTATAGGGAGGAATATGATGTTGGAAAAATTGCTGGAGTTGAAATGGAGCGCAAAAATACGAAAAAGAAAGTAACAGAGCTAATCTTGTCAAGTTGAGGACGTCTTGTTAATCAATTCATAGAAAAAAGAATTTCTCGCAAGGTAGAAGGCAAACAAGTCTCGTCCTTGTTGGGATACTTTTAATTACTGCTGGAAATGCCGAAATGTGGTATTAACTGACATCCCCTTTTCAGCGCAATTCTTACGAAAATTATATGGTATTTTGTCGAAAATGCAGGTGGATTTCTTCATATCTATATGCTATCATTAAAAAGAAAAAGTATGTTTTTTGCAAAAAAACATAAGAAAAAGGGATGTTTATGAGAAGTAAAATGAAATCTGTTAGGGGGTTTACTCTGGCGGAACTTTTGATTGTTGTGGCAATAATTGGCGTTTTAGTTGCAATCGCTATTCCCGTTTTTACCAGTCAGTTGGAACGGAGCCGCGAAGCGGTGGATCTTTCAGATGTTAGGTCGGCTTATGCAGAAGTAATGATGGCTGCAATTACAGGGGATACTATGGCTACATATACTAAGAATAGTAGTGAAACAATATGGAAAAATAACGGTGATTATTCCATTACTGTAAAACCCTTAAAACAGCAAAAAGATGGCTGGCAAACACCGCTTCCAATTACCATTGGTGGAGTATCGTCAGGCACAGGAGAACCCCAATGGGTTGGAAATCCAGGACCTAATGGATCTTGTGTAATTACATATCATCCAGCGGAAGGGACAAATTCAGAATATGTTTCGTTTGTGTGGAGTGGTGGAACTGTTGGGGATAATGGAAGTAATAATCCAAGCGAAAATCCCGGAACAGATCCATCAAATCCAGATAATTCTAATCAAAATATTCCGCCTACGAACATAATAGGAGGTTTAACAGCACCTATACATTCTTATCCAGAAATTGCATTTAATGGTATTAGAGGAAATGTTTATTCTTATAATGGGAAATTATATGTTTGTATTAATAATCAAAAATATGATGCAAAGGGTAGTCCGACAGGAAATTATCAATGGCAATTTCCAGAACTTAAAAAGATTGAACCATTAACATCTGCCAATTTAAAAGAAAATGATAATCATCAAAATTGTCTTGAAAATTTACAACGAGGACAATTGTACTTTGATGGAACTGATTATTATATATGTCATATAGACTCTAAGTATGAGATTGCTCCACCAACAAATACGTGGAACTGGACTAAAATTAATAGTAGTAAATAGATTTTTATTAGTAATGGGTTGAAGTTAGAAGTTTTAAGCGTAGTAGTTTAATTTGCTACTACGCTATTTTCAACTATTTTTTCAAACACAACTATTAAGCTTAAAAAAACGATATAATGTATAAAAATTTAGAGTATGTGGTACAGTGATTCATCTTGTATTCTGTGATTTGTCATGCTACTATAAATCTGTAACTATCTTTTGATTCAAGTTATAGCGGAAGCATATCAAACATAAAAACACATGGAGAGAAGAAAAATGCAAAAGAAAAAGAAGAGGATATTTGCAGTCCTTTTGTCCGCAATTCTGGTAGTTGCGCTCACCGGCTGCAGTAAGCTGGGTTCCATTATTAATGAAATTCATGGCTCATTGATCGGAAACAATTATACCGTATATACCTATGATAATTATGGGAATCAGACCTTGAAAACTTCTGGAAAGAAAATCAGCATTACCGGAAATAAAATCGAAACTGTCAGCTATGACAGCGATGGAAGAGCAGTAACCGGCTATGATCTGTCTTCAGTAATCACGATTACCATTGATGGAAAAGAAATCGAAAGCTGCGGAGACACCTGTGTATTTGTTCAGAAGGGGCTGGAACCGGAGGTGGATTTCTCATTGGACGAGGTCAACAGTAACGGTGGGAACGGAATCACGGATAATGCAGCTCTGGCAAGGGTTTTGAACCGGTACAAAAATGATTTCGGCAAATCCAGGGTTGTGGTCATCAAATCCCAGCTTGGACAGCCTATCGCTGCATTTTCCGGGGATAATGTTTATTGGGAAATTCCGGACGATCTGCCGAAAATGACAAAGCTTATGGTCGATGGGAAGGCACTGTATATACACCGGGCGAACTACCAGATTATTGATAAAGACCTTCTTTAAAGATAAGTGCGTATTTAAGAAATCGGATGTTTTATAATGATAGAAAGTGAAAGATAAGAGGAGTTACAAATGGAACTTACAGAACCAGGGCTACGAGTGAAAAATGCAGAAAAAATGCAGCAATCCAAGAGGGCATCAGGGGAAGAAATGCGACCAGCGGTATCTGTAATCATGCCCGTATATAATGGAGAGAAATACATCGCCCGGGCAGTGCAGTCTGTTTATGCACAGGATGTACCACTGGAGCTGATTGTTATTGATGACGGCTCTGTTGATGGAACCCGGGAAGCGCTCATTCCATGGGAAAACAGACCGGATTTTGTTTATATAAAAAATGAGCGCAATCTCGGTGCTGCCGGTTCCCGTAACCGTGGTGTGTCTGTTGCGAAAGGCAGATATGTGGCATTTCTGGATGCAGATGACTGGTGGGAAGAGGGAAAGCTGGCGGCACAGCTGGCCGCTCTTGAAATGACCGGTGATGTAATCTGCTCCACAGGACGTGATCTCATGAATCCGGACGGAACCTTTACAGGCAAGTATATTCCGGTTAAATCCAGGCTGGATTATCATGAGCTTCTGAAACATAACAGCATTAACTGTTCTTCCGTTCTGATTCTCCGTGAGGTGGCACTGGAATTTCCCATGGAGCATGATGATAGCCATGAGGATTATATCACCTGGCTGAAGGTGGTGCGAAAATACGGACATGCCACAGGAATTAATAGGCCCTATCTGAAATATCGTCTGTCCCAGGGCGGAAAGTCAAGAAACAAAGCCAAATCTGCCATCATGACCTATCAGGTGTACCGTTACGTTGGCTATGGACCGCTGAGAAGTGCCTGTTTCTTTTTGTCCTATGCATTTCACGGAATCTGGAAATATCGTTAAAGTATCAATGGGGCTCTCCCATTTTCCTACGCCATTGCAGGGGAGAGCATCCTGCCTGTTTCCTGAAATATCTGCTGAAATGGGAAAAATCTGAAAATCCGCACATCTGCGCAATCTGCTGGACAGTCAGTGCTTCATTTGTCAGCAGGTTCTTTGCCTTATCCATACGGATCTGAAGCAAATCTGCATGAGGGGTACTCTGGAAAAATTTCTGATAGCAGGAATAGAACTGGCTTTTTTCCAGGCTGACCGTTTTACAAAGCTCTGTGGTGTCCCATGGCTTAGCGTAGTTCGTGAGCATTTCCAGCCGAAGCTTTCGAAATGCAGAATAAAGATTGTCTCCTTCTGTTCCACTTCCATGTATCTGATGGCTTTTAAGTCCCCTTGCAATCGTAATCATAAGCTGCTGAAAGAGAGTATACTCGTATTCATCGGAAAATAAATCATTTGCTATATGTTCTTTGTGAAGGAGCCGGATGCAGGCATCGATCTCTTCACAGTTTCCCGGATAAAAAACAGTGTTAAGTGGGATTCCATACTGTTTTTTCAGATCTGCCTTACAGGAAAAATGAAGGTAGCTGTTCCGGAACCTGTGAACAGCCTTATAATACTGCTCATATCCGGGGGCATAGAGAATACAGGCATTTTCCTTGGAAATACTGAGTTTTTTATCCAGATAAACCTTCATGGGTGTCTTAAAAAGCAAAAACAGATAGTCTCCGCTTCCGTTGGGACGGTAGATCTGATCATAATCAGGGTTTGAATAGTTGTATTCGCAGAACTGAATGGAAAAATCCCTGTCTGCAGATTCGTGAAAATTCATGCTCTGGACTCCTTTCACCATTTTTTTTACTGTAATCATTATCGGAAAAAAAGTCAACTATATCGGAAGAAAAAAACTGGTAAAAAAATCGTATGCCATTAAAATAATAGATACATAAAGAGCAGAAAAATGCCATACAATTGGCACCATATAAGGAGGACACCATGAAAAAAGCACAGATCATCATCGATAAATATTTCCTCACCGGCAAGGTGGATAAGCGGATTTTCGGTTCTTTTATTGAACAGCTGGGACGTGCTGTTTATGAAGGAATCTATCAGGAGGGCAGCCCGCTGTCTGACGAGCAGGGCTTTCGTAAAGATACTCTGGAACTGGTAAGGGAGCTTCAGGTTCCGATTGTCCGTTATCCGGGAGGCAACTTTGTTTCCGGCTTTAAATGGGAAGACAGTGTTGGACCGAAGGATCTAAGACCTGCCAGACCGGAACTTGCCTGGGGTGTGATCGAGAACAATCACTTTGGCCTGGACGAGTTCGTGGACTGGGCGAAGAAAGCAGACACAGATATCATGATGGCAGTGAATCTTGGAACAAGAGGACCGGAGGAAGCCAGAAATCTTCTGGAATACTGTAATTTTAAGGGCGGTACCTATTACAGCGACATGCGTAAGGCCAACGGCCATGCAGAGCCGCATAACATTAAGACCTGGTGTCTGGGAAATGAAATGGATGGTCCATGGCAGATGGGACATAAGACTGCATATGAATATGGAAGAACTGCAGCGGAGACTTCCCGCATTATGAAAATGCTGGATCCGGAGATTGAGACTGTTGCCTGCGGAAGCTCCAATCTGATGATGCCGACATTTGGAGATTGGGAGTACACGGTTCTGGACGAGTGCTATGATCTGGTGGATTATATGTCCCTTCACCAGTATTACGGCAATGCTGCTGATGACACCCCTGATTTTCTTGCAAATTCCAAAGGGATGGATGACTTTATTTCCGGCGTAGTCAGCATCTGCGACGCTGTCCGTGCGAAAAAGCATGGCAAAAAGCGCATTAATCTTTCCTTTGATGAGTGGAATGTGTGGTATCACAGCAATGCGGCCGACGAGAAACTGGAAAAATGGGGACAGGCTCCACATCAGCTTGAGGATATTTATAATTTCGAAGATGCCCTTCTGGTTGGAAGCATGCTGATCACTTTACTTCGCCATGCAGACCGTGTGAAAATGGCATGCCTGGCACAGCTGGTAAATGTAATCGCGCCGATCATGACCTCCGATACAGGTGCATGGCGCCAGACTATCTTTTATCCATATATGTACACAAGCATTTTCGGAAGAGGAACTGTGTTGAATACACAGGTACTGGCTCCGGTATATGACAGCAGGAATTACTGTGATGTTTCGTATCTGGATTCTGTGTGCGTATGGAATGAGGAGAAAGATACTCTTACAATTTTTGCAGTGAATAAAAGTCTTGAGGAAGATCTGGAGGTAAGCTGCGATTTGCGCCAGTTTGAAGGCTATCAGGTGAAAGAACACATTGTACTTACTAATGACGATATGAAAGCTGTAAATACAGAAGCGGATCCCGAAAAGGTTGTGCCTGTGGAATCCGCTGCAAGCCGGATTGACGGCGGTAAATTAAGTACTGTGCTTGGAAAACACAGCTGGAATATGATCCGTCTTGCTAAGTAGTCCGGGATAAATATTTGCAGATGCTGTGTTAGAGCGTGTTTGAAAAATCATTCCCGCAATCTGCACGCCCCACTTTGCGGTATATTTTGCCCGAATTCAGTTGCCGTAGCCCGCTACGGCGCCTTCATCCGGACAAAATCTCCAATAAATTGTGACGCACATCCTGCAAATTGTTTTTGGGAAGTGTGCACATTGTTGTCATGAAATAAAAAAGTCAGAGATTTCGTAACCTGCATGAATCATACGAAATCTCTGACTATATAATTACCAATGCTTCCTACTTCTGCAGATCCGCCTTAATCTGCGTAGTAGAAATCTCCGGTGTCCTCGGAAGGTACACCACGTCGCAGTAAGGCTTCAGAAAGTCAAACTTCCCTTCCCAATCGTCACCCATAACAAAGGTATCTACGTGGTATTCTTTAATATCACTTACCTTCTGCTCCCAGTTCTCCTCCGGAATTACCAGATCTACGTAGCGGATGGCTTCCAGCAGGGATTTTCTTTTTTCATAAGAGAAATAGCATTTTTTATGCTTCTCGTTCCAGTTAAATTCATCTGTAGATAAAGCTACGATCAGGTAGTCACCATAAGCTTTCGCCCTGCGCAGCAGATTAATGTGCCCATAGTGAAGTAAATCAAAGGTACCGTAAGTAATCACTCGTTTCATGAATTGTGTGCCTTTCATAAAGAAATCTGAAAATAGTCTTGCCGGAATGGTTCCAGGCGATTTACATAGAACTATTTTACCACAGTCTAGGTAGAAAGGAAACATAAGATTATTTATCGGGAGTATTGTGCATTGCGAAGCGCGTTACTGTGAATGGAGTGAACAGTAAACAAGAAGTAAACAGTTACCCTTTATCCATGTTGTAAAAGGTATGTTTTAATGTTAAGATGGAACAATAACAGTGCAGATGTGAGCGGTAACGTGAAAACATCTGTAGGCTGCCGAAAACGAAAAATGGCAGTGGATGAATAAAAGGAAGAGGAAAATAAGTATGAATGTATTTGACATTCTGGGGCCGGTTATGATCGGACCGTCCAGCTCACATACTGCGGGAGCAGCCCGGATCGGTCTGATGACAAGGGCTCTTCTTGGAAAAACTCCGGTGAAAGCGCACATATTTTTGCATGGTTCTTTTGCGAAAACCTATAAGGGACACGGCACGGATAAGGCTCTTGTAGCGGGAATACTGGGAATGCAGACAGATGATGAGCGTATCCGTTTTTCCCTTGATGTGGCGAAAAAGGAGGGGCTGGAAATCCAGATCGAGACTGGTGAACTGGAGGATACGCACCCGAATACTGCGGAGATCACTTTGACTGCAGCAGATGGGGAAAAGGTGTCTCTTCGGGGCAGCAGTATTGGCGGGGGGAATATCTTGATCACCCGGGTGAATGGAATGGAGGTTGCCCTTACCGGGCAGAATCCTGCTTTGATCGTGCTTCACAAGGATGCACCAGGGACGATTGCTGCGGTTACAGAGCTGATGGCAGAGTATGGGGTGAATATCTGCAATTTCCACCTGGCGCGTGAGACCAAGGGCGGCGTAGCAGTAATGACAATCGAGAGCGACAGCCACTTTGTCCCGGAACTCAATGAGAAGATTAACCGGCTGGAGAATATATATTCTAGTACGATGTTAGAGCGTGTATAAATTGCTAGTTAGTGGGTCGAAGTTCCAGCCGACATTGCCCAAATGCGTCCCTTTTTGAAAAACATCTCACCCCACTAAAAATACGGTAAAGGAGAATTCACTGTGGATCTAAACTACCACTCAATAGAATCCCTGCTGAAGGCAGCGAAGGAGAACAACTGTCGTCTGTCCGCTTTGGTTCTGGAGCAGCAGGCGGAGCAGATGGAACTGCCGAAGCAGGAAATATATGAAAAAATGAGGGAAAACTATCGGGTTATGGCATCCTGTATCCAGCCTGGCAGCGCCCCGGATCTGAAAAGCACAAGCGGCCTCACTGGTGGAGATGCCTATCGCATGCGCACTGCTGTAGAGCAAGGGAAAAATCTTACAGGTCCCCTTCTTGGAGGTGCCCTCTATCGTGCCCTTGCAGTATCAGAACTGAACGCTTCCATGGGAAGAATCGTAGCAGCGCCTACAGCAGGAAGCTGCGGCATTGTACCGGCAGCTGTACTCACCATGCAGGAGCAGTACCAGCTTACAGAAGAGGAATGCGTCATGTCCCTTTTCACAGCATCTGCAGTGGGAATGGTAATTGCCAATAATGCGTCACTTGCAGGAGCGCAGGGAGGTTGTCAGGCTGAGTGCGGTTCTGCATCTGCCATGGCAGCGGCGGCAATTGTGGAACTTGCCGGCGGCACACCTGATATGATCCAGTCGGCAGTAGCCACTGCCCTAAAAAATATTCTGGGTCTTGTATGTGACCCTGTTGCAGGGCTGGTTGAAATTCCATGCATTAAGAGAAATGCATCAGGCGTAGCTGGGGCATTTGTGGCAGCAGAACTGGCTCTGGCCGGAATCCGAAGTGCAATTCCGGCTGACGAGGTGATCTGGACTATGAAAAAGGTAGGAGATGTGATGCCCACTGCCCTTAAAGAAACAGCAGAGGGTGGCCTGGCGGCAACACCTACAGGGCGCAAACTGCACCAGCAGGTTTTTGGAGAAATGAAATAATACATTATTGCGGTTCATCAGTAACACAAAACCACAGGAAAATATTTCAAAACACGTTAAAATATTAAAAAGTTATTCCAAAAACCACAAAAATATGTTATCCTTTATTCATAAAACTGACATGTCTGAAAATAATTATGTCAAAGTATAAAGGTGGCTAAAATGAGCAAGAATACGAAGGAACAGGAAATTCCATATTCCTACCTTGTGGATAATATAAAAATATTTTTGATTTTTCTGGTGGTTTTTAATCATATCATTGCATTCCAGCTGGTTAAAGCACATCAGGTTGTGCGTTTTGTGTGGTATGGAATTACCATATTTCATATGCCGGCGTTCATATTTATTTCCGGTTATCTGTCCAAGAAGCCTCAGGATGTGATGAAGAATGTTAAGAATTTATTGATTCCATATATTCTGGGTTATACACTTACCTGGGCAGCGCAGATCTGGCTGGGAAATAAAATGGATTATGAACTGCTCCGTCCTTCCGGAACCGTTATGTGGTATGTGCTTGCGTTGTTTGCATACCGTCTGACCATAGAAGCATTTGGAAAAATAAGGTTTATTGTACCTCTCAGCATTATTTTTGCGCTGTGGGCAGGAACCAGAATGGAATTCAGTACATTTTTATCAGCTTCAAGAATTGTGGTATTTTTCCCGTTTTTTGTGGCAGGATATTTATGGAAGAGTGAATACACCAAGGTGATCCGCAAATTTAAAGGCAAGATCGTGGTTGCACTTTTCGTGATCATTCTTCTGTTTGTGGCGACCAATTATATGATCGGAAATAATATTCCGGTAGACCTTTTCCGAGGCAATCATTCCTATCTTGCAAGTGGAATGGACAATGTGCAGGGAATGGTAGTCAGAGGAATGATGTATCTGATTTCCTTTACGGTTATTTTTGCATTGCTGGTGCTGATGCCAGATAAACGCCATCCATTTATTTTCCTGGGAAGAAACACAATGGGAATTTACTTTTTCCATTATCCCATCATGATTCTGATGAACGGACTTATGATCCTGAATATTCCGCAGCTGATGAATGTATGGGCGTTGTTTGGAGTGTCAGTTCTGTTTGTACTGATACTTGGAAGTCTTCCGGTGGACTGGGTCTATACCAATGTTATGGGACTGATCACCTTCATTCTTTTTAAACGTGAGAAGAAGGTTGAGGATGAAGGCCTGGAAGACGAATATGATAGTGAAGAGGAAGACCGGTTTGCAGTACTGGCTCAGCGAAGAATGGCTATCGAAGAGCTGGCTGCCACATGGGATACCTCCTTTGATGCAGAAGAGAAAGAAGATCATGAAGAAGGGCAGTCCTGACGGATTGTCTTTCTTTTCTTATTAAGAAAGAGACAGCAGTTCAGTGGTTTCACAGTAAAAAAAGAGTTATATTTTTGTTAAACCCGGGAATATTTTTGTAAAGCAGATATTCTTTCATAATGACTTACTATGCAAACTGTGTTATACTAAATGTATTTATTAGTCCCGGACGGCAGCTGGTTCGGATTTGTTGCTGCTCAGGCTATGAACAGTAACCGGGGGAATGAAAGGGAGTATTTTACTGCAGGGTGAAGCTGACAGCAGGGGTTTTAAGGGGAAATATGATGAAAAAAGTAATCACTTACGGAACTTTTGACCTGTTCCACGAGGGACATTATAATATTTTAAAAAGAGCGAAAGCATTGGGCGATTATCTGATCGTGGGCGTGACCAGCGAGAGCTACGATATTGAGCGTGGTAAGCTGAACGTGCGGGACAGCCTTCTGAAAAGGATTGAGAACGTACGCCGTACCGGTTTTGCAGATGAGATCATCATCGAGGAGTACCAGGGGCAGAAGCTCAGCGATATCATCAAGTATAAGGTAGACCTTCTGGTACTTGGTTCTGACTGGCGCGGCAAATTTGACTACCTTAAGAATTACTGTGATGTTGTGTACCTGGAGCGTACCAAGAATATTTCCAGCACCAAGCTGCGCGGTGAGGGAACCACTTACACCGTGGGTGTAGTTACAGATAATGACCAGGATAATGGGATTGTGTGGGAGACAAAATATGTCAGCGGTCTTCATGTGGAGTGCGTTTTTTCTGAGAATGCAGAGGCAGCGGAGTCGTTTTGTGACAAATATGAATTGGATTCCTACTACAGTGTGGAGGCAGATAATGGGGAATGGCAGCAGGGATTTGACTGCTTTTTGTCCCAGGTAGATATAGTTTATATCAAGACCGAGCAGCCTAAGAGGGAGAAATACATCCGCAGATCCCTGGAGCTTGGAAAATATGTGATAAGTGACGCTCCTATGACGAATAATAAGGAGAAGCTGAAGGATCTGTTTGCACTTGCAGCAGCCCGTCATGTACTTCTTGTGGAGAAAATAAATCTGGTGTATCTGCGGGCCTTTAACCAGCTTGTCTGGCAGACACACAGCGCCTTGGTGGGCGATATTGTGTGTGTGAAATGCTCTATTTCCCAGGACCATTTCGAAGGAGGAAGAAGTTTTTCCGAAACTGCAGTTCTGCCTTTGTGTGCTATTATCAAGATACTGGGCAGAAATTACCAGGAAGTGAATTCCAATGTGGTGAAGGACAGATCTGGAAACTGCATTTACGACATGATCACCATGAAATATCAGGATGCTCTTGCCACAATCGAGATTGGCACCACAGTAGATGTGGAGGATGAGTTTGTTGTGATCGGTACGAAAGGCCGTGTGACCATCCCGGGAGACTGGTGGAATACAGGATATTTTGAGGCAAAGATAGACGACAGCAAGGGACTGAAGCGGTACTGCTTTAACTTCGAAGGCAATGGCCTCCGTTACCTTTTGCAGGAGCTGCTTATTATGATCAGTGATGAGAGAACGGAATGTACCAGACTTTTTAATGAGGAATCAGAGACTCTGGCAGACATTCTGGAAATCATAAACCAGAGAGGATAACCAATGACAGAGAAACAGGAACATCTGCTGCAGCTTTTCCGTGAGCTGGATGAGATCTGTAAAAAGAATAATCTGAGATATGTAATGGCGGGAGGAACGGCCATCGGGGTTGTGCGAAACGAGGGATTTATTCCCTGGGATGATGATGTGGACATCTATATGCCCAGAGACGACTGGAACAAACTGGTGGAAATTTCCGGATCCGTGCTTCCGGAGCACCGCGCCCTTCAGTGTGTGGACGTAGACCGCAGCTATACCAATACTTTTCCAAGGTATGTTGCTACGGACAGCTGCGCCCTTCACAAGCATCAGATTATCGGCAGGGACAGTGCCGGTGAGATCATCGACGTGCTCACTCTGGATCCCATTCCCGCAGATGATAAGGAATATGAGAAATACAGAACTCATATGATGATCTACTCTGAGCTGGTAAATATGGTAGTTGTATATGGTGCCCGCTGGGAAATTCCAGTGACAGCCTATCTGCGCTGGCTTTTTTCCTATACATTTCTGGGAAAAGACCGCACATTGAAGAAACTGGAGAAGATCATGTATTCCTATAAGGAAGAGGATTGTCCGCGCTATGCAATGCGCTGGGGCGGCTGTCCGTTCCTTTTTGACAAGGACATGATGTTTCCTGTGAAATATATGAACTTTGAGAACACAAAGGTAATGGTGCCGCACAGAATGAGTGACTATCTGATCTGGCATTACGGAGATGAATGGTCCTATATTCCACCCCATGGGGAAAGAGAATCCCACGATGCGGTTACGGTAGAGGGAATTACCTATAAAGAGCTTCGGGATGATTATCTGCCGGGAATCCGCAAGGGCAGGCTTCGCAGAGATTCCATCTGGCGCAAGATCTATTCTCTTGCAGGTGCGAAGCGGAACCACCGCCTTCAGTATAAGCGCAATCTTCTGCTGGCAAAAAGTACGGTGATGGATCTGGAGGCGCGCATTTCAGAAAGCAGACACGGCCTGAAGGAATTGGTAGAAAAGCGTGACTTTTCCCAATTAAATGAAATCTTTACAAAATATTACCAGGTTCAGCTGAGCTCTGCGTTTATCGGCAGGGAGGATTTTGGCGGAATCTATGCTTTTTATCATCCTGTTTTGCTGGAAGTCAGCGATGTGACTTTTTATGCAGCAATGCTGACGCTGGTTTATACAGAACGGATCGGGAAAGCATGGAGAATGCTGGTGGTGAAAGAGCAGACCGGTACATTCCCTTCTGAACTGGCCCAGTTGAAATCTGATATTGAACTGTTTCGAAGAGCAGTCTGCGATTATGAATTTAAGCGTTATCAGGAAGCGGAGGATACAATGGTGCCGCTGATGGAACGGTATCCGGAAGTGCCGGGATTTGTGAAATTTAAGAGCCGTTTTCTTATGGAACGCGCCCGCAATGGAATTGATATGGTGGAAGCGGAGCTTTATATTGATGAGGCACTGCGGCTTTTCCCGGAGGACGGGTATTTCCTGAAGTACCAGGGAGAACTGCTCTGGATGAAGGGCAAATGTGCGGATGCTCTGGAAGTTTTTGCAGATGCCCGTGAGAAAACAAATAATGGAATTACCCAACTGGAGTTGGATAAGTTTTTGAATCCTTATGGCAGGGAGACGGTGAAGACTTGTCAGCAGCTTCTGGATGTTGGACAGAAGGATGGAGCGATGAAGCTTATGGCTTTGTGGTACAGACTTCTGCCGGAGAATCCTTCTGTGCGGGAATATTATTATCTGGCCCGCGCAAGTGTTGCGAAAAAGCGTTCTGAGGTGGAGGAACTGATCGGGGAAATTCTAAAGCGCATTGATGCAGAGCGTGCAGAGAGCCCAGGTGAGAACAATGACATCCAGATTTATAAGCGTGCACTGACAAAGGCATGGGAGCGCCTGGGCTATCCAGGTGAGCTGGCAAGGGTTCGCACAGATCTGATTTACACCAGTGAGGCGGATGATCTGGAGTGGCTGGCAGAACGTGCCAAGGACGGACAGATCCGCAAGGAAAAACGAGCCCAGGTGTACAAGGTAATTGGAGATGTGAGAAGAAAACAGGGACAGACGGAGGCTGCGTTCCAGAACTATCTGGAGGCACTGCGGCAGAATGGAAGCGGTTTTGTGCGAACGGAGCTTTCCAGAATATTTCTCACAGATCTGTATGAAGGAAGCAAGAGAGCAGCTGTATATGCAAAAGCCGGAGATGCTTCTGAGTTTTTGAATCAGTGGCTTGGAAAGTATGGAAGTATAGAAGAGATACAGCAGCTTGTGAAAGAATGCTTGTGACACACATCTCGCAGAAAGCCTTTTTCAAACAGGCGCTGGTAACAGTGTGATCACTATGAACAGACAGATGGGAGCAGACGTAGCTTGAACAGAGAAATAAAAGAAGTTGTAAAGCTTCTGGCCGAAATAGATAAAATATGTAAAAGAGAAGGAATTCCTTATTATCTGGGACCACAGCTTACTTTATGCTGTGTTACCGGGCAGGAGATCACCAGCCCTCATGCAGGTGTGGTCTATATGCGGACTGCGGATATGGAGCGCTTTCGTCTGGCTGTGGAGAAGGAGGCTCCGGATGGCAGAATTGTAGAATCCATGAATAACAATAAGCGTTTTTATGGATTTTTCCTTCGCTATACAGATCTGGATACGTTGTGCTTCCGGCTGAATGAAGGCAGGAACTACAAATATCCGGGTATGGGAGTGGATATTCTGCCCTTGCGTGGAAAACAGCGTTCCAGACTTGCTCATTTGTGGA
Source organism: Ruminococcus sp. Marseille-P328 (assembly GCF_964249465.1). Classification (NCBI taxonomy): domain Bacteria; kingdom Bacillati; phylum Bacillota; class Clostridia; order Eubacteriales; family Oscillospiraceae; genus Ruminococcus; species Ruminococcus sp. Marseille-P328. Next base: position 225,372 of record NZ_CAXUBQ010000002.1, read on the forward strand.
CAAGAGCCCAGGAAGTGGGATGGAATGAGCTGGCTGATTATTACGGAGACCGAAAAGGCAGGAAAAAAGCAATCTGCCGTTTTGTCATGAGGCTTCGTCTGGTCACAGGACGTGCCCGTCTGGGAAAAAGCCTTTACCGCATGCTTTGTAAAAGGATGAATGTGGAGGATACCCAGGAATATGTAGTTCGCCTAAAGAAAAAGGCAGTGTATTTTCCAAAGGAAATTTTCGATGAGACAGAAACTGTAGTGATCGATGGCAGGAGATTTCCGGTGCCAGGAGATACTTATACGTATCTTCAGAAGTATTATGGGGAAGACTACCAGGAGAAGGTTCTGGATAATTATACAGTGAAGCTGTCGGAAATGGTCAGTGCCAGGATCCGATTCGAGGATTATTTTCAGGAAGTGGGAAGTCAGAAGAGTCTGATCCGGAAGCGCAGCCGTGCCCGACGGAAGCAGGGACATGCCAACCAGAAAAAGGAATATCTGAACTGGAGCTGGAATTATGTGAAATTCTGTGCGTCCAAGATTGAATTGGAGAAATATTATCTGGATAACAAAGAGTATATTATAAATCTTTATAAGAATAAAGATTATCCGGCTTTGGAAAAAGTTTTTGTCCCATATACAAAGGCTATGGTGAAGAGCCTTAAGAATGACGAAGTGTTTATTCCAGATGAGGAGCTTCAGCATATTTATCTGGATATGTTGGGAGTAGCAGGAAGGACAAATCTGAAGAAAAAGGTGGAGAAATTCTGGAAATGAAAGTAACGGATTATATTGTTGAGTTTTTACAGAGAAAAGGGATTCATGATTTCTTTGGATACCAGGGAACCATGATCGCCCATCTGGTTGATTCTATAGAGAAAAATCCTCATACCAGAAGCCATTCCAGCTATCATGAGCAGGGAGCGGCTTTTGCAGCATGTGGATATGCCCAGGCGGGGGAACGGTGTGCATGTGCTTATGCGACCAGCGGCCCGGGTGCTGCGAATCTGATTTCAGGAATCGCAGATGCTTATTTTGATTCCCTTCCGGTTATTTTTCTTACTGGTCAGCTGAATACTTATGAGTATTCCGGCATCCCGGGACTTCGGCAGCAGGGCTTTCAGGAGATTGATATTGTTGCCATGGCGAAGCCTGTGACCAAGTATGCAGTACAGATCCGGGAAGACGAGGATATTGTAAAAGAACTGAATAAAGCTTATCATATTGCTAACTCTGGCCGGAAAGGACCGGTATTGATTGATCTTCCTATGAATATACAGCGGGGGGATGTAAAAAATCCGGTTTATGACATAAGTCTGGATGAGATGGGATTTGGTGCAGCTTGCGAGAGCAGCATGGAAGCAACTGCAAACAGCTGCGGAGCAGCAGGCGTGGACATGGCAATGAAGCCGGACGACAGTGGAGTATTAGAGTCTGCAAAAATGGCAGACTGTGAAATATCAGCTTGTGCTGTTTCTGCAGCAGATGCAATCCGTGAAGCACTGGATAAAGCACAGCGTCCCGTAATCATGTTAGGACATGGAGTCAGCGACAAAGCAGTCCGCGACCAGTTATTTACTCTGGCACGTCAGTGGAAAATCCCGGTAATCACAAGCGTATTGGAAATGTCAGCACTACCGTGGGACGACCCGCTGAATTTTGGATGCATCGGAGGCGCTTACGGACATCGCTATGCCAATATGATCGCCAATGCGAAAAGTGACTTGCTGATTTGTCTTGGCATTTCCCTTTGCACCCGTCAGATTGGTACGAAAGTTCATGAGTTCGCGAAAAATGCGAAAATCATCCGAGTAGATATTGATAACTATAATTTGCAGCGAAATATTCACGAAAATGGAATTGATGAAATGAAATTCTGTGCAGATGCTGCCGAGGTGATTCGGGCAATGGCAGAAAATGCGGAAAGTGCAGAATCTGATGGCTCGACGGTTTATGATTTCAGTGAATGGCTGGCTGTGTGCGCCGATATAAAGAAATCTTTGCGCGCAGTAGATGATTCCACCCCGGAACGTTATCCGAACCGTATGATCGCAGCTTTAAGCGACGCTCTTGCAGACACTTCCGCAGTAGCAGTTGACGTAGGACAGCATATGGTATGGAGCTACCAGTCCTTCCATAACCAGAAAGACCAGAAGCTTCTTTTCTCCGGCGGACACGGAGCAATGGGCTATGCTCTTCCAGCAGCAATCGGAGCTTATTACGCCACCGGAAAGCCAGTAGCCTGCATTTGCGGTGACGGCGCATTCCAGATGAACATTCAGGAACTGGAGTGGGTCAAGCGTGAGAATCTTCCTATTACCATGATGGTAATGAACAACCACGCCCTGGGAATGATCCGCCACCTCCAGCGCGACTACTTTGAGCAGGTCTATGCTGATACCTCAGAAGGCAGCGGCTTCTCGTCCTGCAACTTCACAGAGGTAGCCAAAGCTTATGGAATCAGCAGTGCCTGTATGGAAGCTAATGAGGTTGCTGAAAAAGCGGCAGACTTTTTACATGGCACCGAAGCGCCGAAACTCCTTGAAATCCGCCTGGAGCCCGGCACCTTCGCTTATCCCAAGACCTGCCTGGGCGAACCCATCCACAACCAGCAGCCGTATATCCCGAAGGACGTCTACGACAGACTGATGGATTTATAAAAAATAAATTTATAAGAACCGGGCTATTTTCAATAACACATTGAAAGTATGACCTGGTTCTTGTTATCATAGAGAATAACGAAATTGCTATTTAGTGTGTTGAAAAGTTCTTTAGGAGGGACGCATTTGGACAATGTGTATTACTCACTCGCCGGCGCAACGCTCCAGCGAACTAATCGCTAACTGCGACTAA